>CAIOPD010000133.1 GCA_903860085.1 uncultured Pseudomonadota bacterium | reverse complement strand
TATTAATTAATCATGAATATGATTGGTGAGTAACCTGGAAATACGTAGTTGACATAAAAAGCCTGAACTAATTACATAGAAGGAGAATTTTATAAATGACTGTATTTGATACATGCCCTAACAAAGTATATTTAAATAATGATATGTATTAAAATGCCACCTTTATCAGTTCTTTAAAACGGTCTTAAATTAGATTAACGCAAGCGCAGATCTTTTTGCCTTGCGCTAATTTTTGCATGGCGCAGATTGCGTTAATAGACTGAACCCCTAAATAGATACGAGAAAATATGCATCCAATGCTCACCAATGCAGTGAAAGCTGCCCGCCGCGCCGGTAATATTATTACACGCGCCTCTGAAGATCTCGGATCTCTTAAAATTCAAACAAAAACTTATAATGACTTTGTCACTGAAGTCGATCGTGCCGCCGAGCAGTCAATTATTGAAACGCTGAAAGACTTATATCCACATCATGGCTTTTTAGGTGAGGAATCTGGTGAATCAAATATTGAGTCTGACTTTATTTGGATTATTGATCCATTAGATGGTACGACTAACTTCCTTCATGGCTTACCGCAATACTGTATTTCTATCGCACTTCAAGAGCGTGGAGTTCTTACTCATGCGGTTGTATATGACCCTAATAGAAATGACTTGTTTACTGCGACTAAAGGCCGTGGTGCATTCTTAAATGATAAGCGTATCCGCGTATCGCAACGCACCAAATTGCAAGAAACCATCATTGGTACCGGATTTCCATTCCGTGACTTTACGCATCTCGATACCTATCTAGATATGTTAAAAGATATGATTAAGAAAACGACAGGTATCCGTCGTCCTGGCTCAGCTGCACTAGATTTAGCTTACGTGGCTGCGGGTTGGTACGACGGCTTTTGGGAAATTGGTTTGTCTACTTGGGATATTGCAGCCGGTGGCCTATTGGTGCAAGAAGCGGGTGGTATCGTCGGTGACTTTGAAGGCAATGAATCCTGGCTTAAAACAGGCAATATTGTAGCTGCCAATCCAAAAGTATTTTCACAAATGTTGCAAACAATCAGTCCGCACGTCACGGCTGATCTCAAAACGCCTGTAAGTATTTAATCCTAGTGCAACAGGTTGCCGTTTTCACGGCAGTCTGTTGCAGCATTTCAAAGCTATTTCCACGCTATAGAACCACACTCTTGATAGCGAGTGTTTAAGCTTGCCTCTGTAATGGTAATATTGACCATGTTTACTAATCTGCAAAATATGAAAATATTAGGAGAGAAGCCAGTATGAGCCACGCTAGACAAAGCAGTATGATTATCCGTGTTTTTGAAAGAAATTTAAGTGCTCAGCAGTTGATAGCAGATTTAGTTGCGGATATTCGGCCGCCAAAACCTAATCAAACCGAAGTTGCAATTAAAGCATTGCAAGCACTTTGTTATTTACTCGATCATCATCCTTCCTATGCAAAGCAACTTCGCGAGGCAATACTCTGGCTATTGAGTGAGCATAAACCAATCTCACTATTTTTGACCTCGCGTCATTCGGTATTCTCTGGATTCTTCACTGAAATGTTGCGCCGAATGGCGCATAAATTATTGCCTGCAGCATTAGATCCATCTTATTTAGTTGATTCTTTCGCACTGTTTTTTAGTAAGCCTAGTGATGAACTCTGGATTTTGGCAGTGCCAGATGAAATTTGGGAGCAGTTGATTGTTGCCATGCATTTTGATGCTGCGCCACCAAGCATGACTCAACCGTGTAGACAAAATTTATTGGAGGCCATGCAGGTATTGTCCTATCGTATTGCTGCACTTGGGCTAGAGCCAGAGCTGTTGCGTAACCATCCAGAGTTGGAGCAACACGGATCGCCGTTTATTTCACAGCATGCAGAATTGGGCAAATTTTTAGCCTTATCGAAAAGTGCTAGCGACCCTTTATCTCCTGGAAAGCTGGCAAGTGAAACTGCCGATATTAAACATATTCTAGTAATGCTTGATCAATGCAATGCAATCGCTAATAAAATTAGGCGTAATAGCACGCAAACTGGCACCAGTATTCACCTTACATTATTGTTGCAACAGATATCGCAGCACATCGATCGCCTGACGATGCTGCTCAATATAGTCAATTATTTAAATTGTGGAAAAACCGCGAATGTTGAAGTGGTGGCTTTGTTCAAACAGTTAGTTTATAGCGAATGTCATAAAAATGATCTGCTTGAGCACTGGCAGCAAAACATGGAAATTATTGCGCAGCGGGTGACAGAAAATGCCAGTCGCACAGGTGAGCATTATATCGTAAGCAATCGTAAGGATTATTTCGCTTTAATGCGTTCTGCAATGGGTGCAGGCGTCATTATCGCGCTGATGGCAATGCTTAAAATCATGGTTGCCAAGCTTCATTTGGCACCATTAACCGAAGCTATATTGTTTAGTCTTAACTATGGCTTTGGCTTTATCTTGATTCATATTTTGCACTTTACTGTAGCTACAAAACAACCAGCCATGACCGCCGCTACCATTGCAATGAGCATTGACATTAACGACCTTAAATCTAAAGACATGCATATGCTCGTGACCACAATCGCCAGAACAATGCGCAGTCAGTTGATTGCTATCTTTGGCAATGTATTACTGGCAATACCTGTCGCCATGGTTATTTCCAGTACCATATTTTATTTTAGTGGTCAGCATTTCATCAGCCCACAAAAATCTCAGCAAATCTTGCTGGATATTGACCCAGTGCAAAGTGGTGCCATTTTTTATGCTGCAATAGCAGGGGTTTGCTTGTTTTTATCAGGATTAATCGCTGGTTATCATGACAATCTTGCGGTATATAACAAGATTCCACAGCGTTTACGAGCACTACCATGGTTGCAAAAGCTGCTTGGCGTACATCGACTTTCGCGAGTAGCTAATTATGTTGAAAATAATCTAGGGGCATTAGCGGGGAATTTTTATTTTGGTTGCCTGCTAGGTGGCATGTCAGCGATAGGAGTGCTATTTGGTCTGCCATTTGATATTCGGCATATTGCCTTTTCTTCTGCTTTTGTTGGGTTTGCTACGGTGGGGTTAAATTTTGCTTTAAGTTGGCAGGTGATTGTCTTTACTATTTTTTGCCTAGCTATGATTGGTTTTGTTAATCTTACCTTGAGTTTTGGTCTGGCATTATATGTTGCAATGAAATCAAGAAAAGTGCGCTTTCAGCAATGGCGTTTGCTTTTAAGTAATTTGGCGTTTAGATTGCATCAGCAACCCGGTGAATTTATCTGGCCACCTAAAGAATTGGTTATCAAGGATGATCTTCCTAACGATCAATAAGCCACTTAGCAATGACAGTTGCCGAAAATTAAAACTGTCACAATTGGCGCTTTCAATGCAATGTAAAATAAACTAATTGAGCAGCCTGGAGTTAAAGCGTGAAAAGTATACTAATTGCTAACAGCAAAGGTGGTAGTGGAAAAACGACATTGGCAACCAATCTTGCTGGATATTTTGCGACACAAGGCGCATCCGTGATGCTGTCAGATTTAGATCGACAACAATCTTCCACCCAATGGATTGCGCGCAGACCAGCTGACATAGCTATCATTCATCCCCATAGTGCCCGCAGCAAAGCCCAGAACATCACACCAGACTGGCTAATCACTGACTCTCCTGCTGGACTCCGTGAAGATAAATTATCAGATGCGGTTAAACAAGCGGACTGTATCATTGTGCCCATTCAGCCGTCAGCATTTGATATAGGCGCTACGCGTGATTTCCTTGATATTTTGGCCGAAGAAAAAGCCATACGTAAGAATAAAACCTTTGTGGCACTAGTGGGTATGAGGGTTAATGTGCGCACCAATGCCGCCGCTGGACTAGCTGAATTTATGGAGCAAACTGGCTTTCCTGTGCTGACCTATTTGCGTAACGCACAGGTTTATGCGCTCGCAGCTGAGCAGGGATTAAGCCTATTTGATATGAGGCCATCTCTAGTGGAGCAGGATTTGCAGCAATGGTTGCCGCTGCTTGATTGGGTTGCTGAGGCGACCGCGTCTAATCAATAACCAGTCATAAAAAATTCACAAACTGACCCGTGCTTAAAGTTGATAATGACCTGCCTGTATCAAACTTAAACATAGGAATTTATTTTGTCGAAACATAAAGTGCCAAGTTCAGATTATCTAGCGCTAGCGAAAAGCCTCAACAGCGAGGCGTCCGATCGTTTACTTTCAAGAATGACCGGAAAATTACCACGTCGTTTAGATAAAGACAAATTAAGCCAAGATGATGCCATAGCCCTTCAGCTAGAGTTGGAAGATGAGCAGCTTAGCGAATGGCGCGAAAAAATGAATAAATTCAACGCCATCGCTTAAAAGTAATTTTGGTTTAACATCACGAAGTGCCAAGGTTTACCAGCTAATTAAAAAAGTCTTTGTAATCTAAAGTAATGTATCGCCAATTAACTTGTAAAATACGTTTTTATATTTCTAATCTGTCGATGTGTCTAACTCCAGTCCAATCCCAGCCTCAGAAATTTTAGCTAGCCAATCACAAGCCGCACATACGCCGATGATGAAGCAGTACTTCGGCCTGAAGGCACAACATCCTGACATGTTGCTGTTTTATCGAATGGGCGATTTCTACGAGCTATTTTTCGAAGATGCTGAAAAAGCATCACGCTTGCTAGGGATAACACTCACGCATAGAGGGAGTACTAACGGTAAGCCGATTAAAATGGCGGGTGTTCCTTATCATGCGGCCGAGCAGTATTTAGCTAAGTTAGCTAAGTTGGGCGAAACTGTGGCTATTTGCGAGCAAGTCGGCGACCCTGCCACCAGTAAAGGCCCCGTTGATCGGCAAGTGGCGAGAATCTTAACCCCTGGCACCTTGACCGATAGCGCACTACTAGACGAGTCGCGTGATTATCAATTGCTCAGTATTTTTGAAGCGGAAGGCATGCTAGGTTTAGCGCGTCTAAATTTGGCCTCAGGCACTTTTATCTTAAGTGAAATTGCGGTTGGGTTGCTCGGGCAAGAACTTGAGCGCATCGCGCCTAGTGAAATTTTATATGCTGATGATTTTCAGCATGCGGCGCTTAGCGGAAGTAAGGTGGCTAAGAAGCGACTAAGCCCATGGCAGTTTGATTTTGATAGCGCTTTTAATACCCTGACCAAGCAACTGAATACCTATGATTTGAATGGTTTCGGTTGTGCCAGTTTAAATCCGGCTATCTGTGCCGCAGGCGCTCTATTGGATTATGTTAAGCATACGCAACGCACCAGTTTGCCCCATATTAATGCTATTAGCGTTGAGTCAACCACCGCTTATATACAAATTGATGCTGCAACACGCCGTAATTTAGAAATCGATTTAACTTTACGTGGCGAGGTTTCGCCCACGCTTTACTCGCTACTGAACACGACGCAAACTGCGATGGGTGCACGTTTATTGCGCCATTGGTTGCATCATCCATTGCAAGATCGTAGTCTTGTATTAAAGCGTCATGAAGCGATTGCTGAGCTGATGCCGCGTTTAATTTTATTGAATCCAGTACTGAAACCCATTGGAGACATTGAGCGCATTACCGCACGTATTGCGCTTACAACGGCAAGACCTCGAGACCTGTCTGGCCTTGTATTAAGCTTGCAGCAATTGCCTTTAGTGCAGGCACAGTTGCAAAATGTGCAAGCATTATTGTTGCAGGAGTTAAATATAAAGCCTGCAGATACGGTCGTTAATTTATTAGCCAGTGCAATCAAGAGTGAGCCTAGTGTTGTGTTGCGTGAAGGTGGGGTGATTGCCGATGGTTTTGATGCAGAGCTAGATGAGTTACGCGCCTTGCAAAGTAATCATGGTGAATTTTTACTGCAATATGAAACTGCTGAAAAAGTCCGAACGGGTATTAGTAATCTTAAAGTCGAATACAACAGCGTGCATGGTTTCTATATAGAAATGAGCCGTAGCCAAGCCGAGGCCGCGCCGGCTGAATACAGGCGCCGACAAACTCTGAAAAATGTAGAACGATTTATTACGCCAGAATTAAAAGCATTTGAAGATAAAGTGTTGAGCGCTAATGAGCGCGCGCTGGCGCGTGAAAAAGTGCTGTATGCCCAAGTGTTAGAGCAGCTACTACCTCACATTGCTACGCTACAAGCCAATGCTTTGGCAGTGGCTAGTTTGGATGTGCTGTGCTGTTTTGCCGAGCGCGCACTGTCGCTTAATTACGTGGCGCCGGAATTTGTCAGTGAGGCTGGGATCCACATTGTGAAAGGCCGCCACCCTGTTGTAGAGCAGATTTCGGTGCAAGCTTCTGGCCAACCATTTATTGCTAATGATGTCGTGCTCAATCCTTACCGGCAGTTATTGCTGATTACTGGCCCCAATATGGGTGGTAAGTCGACGTTTATGCGGCAAACCGCCTTAATCGTTTTGCTGGCGCATTGTGGTAGTTATGTGCCTGCGACTTCGGCAAAAATTGGCGAGATAGATCGTATTATGACGCGTATCGGCGCCTCAGACGACTTGGCTGGAGGTCGATCTACCTTTATGGTGGAGATGACCGAAACTGCGAATATTTTGCATAATGCCACTGATAAAAGTTTGGTGCTGTTAGATGAAATTGGCCGCGGCACATCTACCTTTGATGGCTTAAGTTTAGCGTGGGCGGTGGCGAAGCAGTTGTTAGAGAAAAATCATAGCTACACTTTATTTGCGACCCATTATTTTGAGCTAACGCGAATAGTCGATGAGTTTAAACATGCTGCTAATTTGCACTTAGACGCAGTTGAGCATGCTAACAATATTGTTTTTATGCATAAAGTAGAAGAGGGTGCGGCTAACCAAAGCTATGGTTTGCAAGTGGCGCAACTGGCCGGCATTCCTCGACCTGTCATTGCGGCCGCAAAAAGAAAATTGGCGCTGCTAGAACAAAATCAAGTGACACAACACATGCTGCCGCAGACCGATATGTTTGCCGCAAGTGCGCCAGAAGTTGAAGTTGAGTTGCATCCAGTGCTTAGCACACTAGAAAGCCTTCAAGCGGATGACTTAACGCCTAAGCAGGCGTTGGATTTACTCTACAAGCTAGTTGAGCTAGCTAAAAGTTAGTTTCTAGCAGCAACCAGTAGACAATAAAAAAGCACCTAAAAAACTTAGGTGCTTTTTTATTAAACGTTTTTCTTAGTGGTGATGACCGCCAGCGCCATGCACATGCTCATGCGTCACTTCTTCAGTGTTGGCAGCACGTACATCGGTAACCGTTGCTTGAAATACGACGCGCTCGCCCGCCCATTCATGATTGCCATCTACAATGACTTTGTCATCGGCAATTTCAGTAACGGTATATAAAATGACTTCACCCGTATCGTCTTCGCCTTCAAACTGCATGCCAACTTTAAGTTCATCTGCTGGGAATGCACTTGCTGGTTCAATTTGCACTAATTCTTCGTCATATTCGCCAAAGGCATCAGCAGGTTGCAAATCAACAATGACAACATCGCCTACATTTTTGCCGTGCATGGCTTCTTCTACTTTTGGGAAAATATTGTCGTAGCCACCGTGCAGGTAAGATACTGGTTCTGTGCTTGATTCTAATACGACGCCATCAGCATCTTTTAATTCGTAAGTCATAGTGACTACTGTGTTCATTGCAATTTGCATATTGCGGGTCCTTTGCATAGCGCTTATCAAAAGCGGGTGTAAAAATTTAAGTTTGAGAGTTTAATCTATAAATTAAAGCAGTTCAAATTGGATTTAATGCAGATTAAACTTAAGGCTAACCTGCATTGAAGGTTTAGCGACCGCGACCACCGCTACGGTGACCGCTACTAGGGTTAGGGTTGCCACGACCGCTATTGCCAGCGTTCGCGTTGCCACGATTAAAGTTACCGTTGTTTGTGCTTTTAGGTGCGAACAAAGCCGGTTGTGGCATCGCTTGATGGCGCGCTGCTTCCGACATATTTTTTGAACTAGCATTTGCTTCAGCGCTTCGGCCTTGCCCATCTCTAGCTGGTTGACTAGGTCTTGGTGCTTGGCGTGTATTGTTTTGCGCTGGTCGGCCTGTAGCCCCTTGTGACGCATTAGGTGCACGGCCTTGTGTCTGACCGCGGCCTTGATTGCGACCAGTATTTTGGCCACCACCGGCTGGTTTTCGAGACTGACCATGCGGTTGTCTTGGTGCGCGTGGCGCTTCTGGCTCTGGGTTAGCGGAGGGTGTGAAGCCTTCTGCCACCACTTTTGGAATCTCGCGCTTAATCAGTTTTTCAATATCTTTCAGTAATTTGAGTTCTTCACGATCGACCAACGATACTGCGGCGCCGCTACTGCCGGCACGGCCAGTACGGCCGATACGATGTACGTAATCTTCAGGCACATTAGGCAATTCAAAATTCACCACTTGTGGTAATTGATCAATATCTAAACCGCGTGCAGCAATATCTGTTGCCACCAATACGCGCATAGTGCCGTCTTTAAATTGCGCTAGTGCTTTGGTGCGTGCGCCTTGGCTTTTGTTGCCATGAATGGCTGCCGCTTGAATATCGTCTTTAATCAACTTTTCTGCTAAACGATTCGCACCATGTTTGGTACGAGTAAATACCAAGACTTGTTTCCAGTCGTGGTGTTTAATTAGATGGCTGACTAATTCACGCTTATGACTTTGATTTACTAAATGCACAGTTTGCTCAACCAGCTCAGACGCTGTATTACGTCTCGCCACTTCAACAAAGCCAGGGTTATGCAATAGGCCGTCGGCCAAACCTTTAATCTCTTCCGAGAAGGTTGCAGAGAATAGTAAGTTTTGACGTTGCTTAGGTAGCATGGCCAGAATTTTTTTAATATCACGAATAAAGCCCATGTCCAGCATACGGTCAGCTTCATCTAGCACTAGAATTTCTACACCAGATAGATCAACGTTTCTTTGGTTGGCGTGATCAAGCAAGCGGCCCGGTGTGGCAACTAAGATATCTAGCGGCTTTTTTAACCGTGCAATTTGTGGATTGGCATTAACGCCTCCAAAAATAACAGTTGAAGTCAGTGGTAAGTATTTACCGTAAGTTTTAACTGACTCTTCAATCTGCGCGGCTAATTCACGTGTAGGGGTTAGCATTAGGCAGCGTGGGCGGCCTTTTGCTTGTTCAGCCAAAGGTTTTTGGCTGAGTAAATGCAAAATAGGCAAGGTGAAACCTGCGGTTTTTCCAGTGCCGGTTTGTGCGCCAGCTAATAAATCGCCGCCACTTAATACTTGCGGTATGGCTTTAGCTTGAATAGGGGTTGGGGTGGTGTATCCGGCGTCGATAATCGCACGCAAAATCGGTTCAGCTAATCCTAACTCGTTAAAGTTAAGGGTTGGGTTTGTTTCAATAGACAATGTAATGCTCCAGCTTGGGTTTAAGCCGACCTATTACTTATGAAGCAACACCAATCGAGGCAGGCAGGTTTGTAAATCTTCTTGAGGATTTAAGAAATCAGAAAGATTAAGGTATTTGGACCGCTACGCTGATTGGTTGGCGCAGGGAAATTGGATTATACGGATAATTAAAAAAATAGATAGTTTAATGATGTTGTATTAGTTTGGATATCTATGGTCGCTATCGAGCAAGCTATAGTAGTTTGAAGGCACTAGTACAGTTGGAATAGCATCGGCATCTAAATTCGGGTGGTCTTTACTAAAGTGTAAGCCACGACTTTCTTTGCGTGAAATCGCACTTTCAACAATCAGTTCAGCAACCTGCAGTAAGTTACGCAACTCAATTAGGTCATTGCTGACTTTAAAGTTGCTATAAAACTCATGCACTTCATTACGAAGCATATGGATACGATGGAGGGCTCGGCTTAGACGTTTGTCGGTACGAACAATGCCGACATAGTTCCACATGAAGCGACGTAACTCATCCCAGGTGTGAGTGATTAGCACTTCTTCATCTGCATCGGTGACGCGGCTCTCATCCCAGTAGGGTAGTTGTGGTGAAAGTTTTGTCGGCTGACTTAAAATATCTTCGGCGGCAGTGTGTCCAAATACTAGGCACTCCAACAGCGAATTGCTGGCGAGCCGATTTGCACCATGCAATCCAGTACAGGCAGTTTCACCAACCGCATATAAATTTTTAATATCAGTGCGGCCTTTATCGTCGGTCATCACCCCGCCGCAAATGTAGTGCGCAGCTGG
>CAIOPD010000132.1 GCA_903860085.1 uncultured Pseudomonadota bacterium | reverse complement strand
CTTCTGAACTGCACCCCAAAAGTTGGACACTTTATCCAACTTATTAAGGTGCAGTTTTCATGTCTAAATACACAAAAGAATTTAAGCTACAAGTCGCTCAAGATCATGAGTTACTCAAACTAGGCTATAAAGCCTTATCTAAGAAGTATGATGTCCCGCGAGGCCTGTTGAGGTATTGGATTTATGGATACCAATACCATGGTGTAGCTTGCTTTGAGAAACGCTCTCCAATTTATTCTGTAAAATTTAAGCTCACTGTTCTACAGCATATGAAAGAGCAACAGATGCCTGTCATGCGCGCAGCCGCTTTCTTCGGTGTCGCTGCACATACGTCGGTTGCACAATGGCAAAAACTTTATAATATGGGTGGAGAAGCAGCACTTAACCGATCACTGCGTAGACGAACTAAGATGACAAAACCCAAACCTAAAGTTGATCAGCCGGCACAAGAGATGACGCAAGAAGAATTGTTAGAAGAAGTTTTAAATCTTCGTGCGGAGCGTGATTACCTAAAAAAGTTACAAGCCTTAATTCAGGACAAGAAATCGGCAGAAAAGAGCAAGCCACATTAATTGCTGAATTGAGGACTACGCATGACCTATCACGTTTATTGCGCTTGTCTGGACTATCTAGAAGTACTTATTACTATCACGATACCCCTCAGACAGACCGTTACTCTAGTGAGAAGCAGCTAATACAAACAATCTACCACCACCATAAAGGTCGCTATGGCTATCGGCGCATTGGCCTCGCTCTTAAGCGTTTGGGGGTATGGCTTAATCACAAGACTGTACAAAAGCTCATGCATCAATTGAAGCTAAAGTCTATTGTGAGACCGAAAAAGTACAAGTCCTACAAAGGACATATAGGTCCAGTTGCACCTAACCAGTTAGCGCGCCAGTTCCAGGCGTCTGCACCTAATGAGAAGTGGGTCACCGATGTAACCGAGTTTAATATCAAGGGTGATAAAGTGTACCTCTCTCCCATTCTGGATTTGTATAACGGAGAGATTGTTTCCTACGAGGTCTCTGAAAGACCTCAGTACGCATTGGTTGGGAGCATGCTTCGTCAAGCTATTGGTGTGCTTAAGCCGCATGAGAAGCCAATGATCCACTCAGATCAAGGCTGGCAGTATCAGATGGCGTGCTATCAATATTCATTAAAGGAGCGAGGCTTAAGTCAAAGCATGTCCAGAAAAGGCAATTGTTTAGATAATGCTGTGATTGAAAACTTCTTTGGGATATTGAAAACAGAGTTTTACTACACGCAGAAATTTAGCGATGTTGCTTCCTTTATCAAGGAGCTTAATGATTATATTTGGTATTACAATCACGAAAGGATTAAGACAAAATTGAAAGGACTGAGTCCTGTAGAGTACAGAAATCAGTCCTTAAGTTTAAACCCAAATTAATGTCCAACATTTGGGGGTCAGTTCACACAACTGTGCACCCCTTTTTTAGTGACTACAGTTGAGGACGCTTACTCTACGCCCTGGCTCAACAAGTAATCTTCATAGTTACCTGTAAAGTCGATGATTTTATCGGCTTTTATTTCAATAATACGGGTGGCAATTGAGCTCACAAATTCACGGTCATGGCTGACAAAAAATAGTGTACCCTTGTATTTATCTAGCGCGGTATTAAGTGCCTCAATCGATTCCATGTCCATATGGTTGGTCGGTTCATCCATTAACATCACATTAGTACGAGCCAACATCATTTTTCCGTAGAGCATGCGACCTTTTTCGCCACCAGATAAGACTTTGACAGACTTCTTGGTATCGTCGCCACCAAACAATAAGCGACCTAGCATGCTACGAACCACTTGGTCATCATCGCCGGGTTGACGGTAATGTGACATCCATTCAAATAACTCTTCACCTTGCTCGAATTCATATTCATGATCTTGTGCAAAGTAGCCTATATTCGCCTTTTCAGCCCATTTCACTTCCCCATGCTTTGGCTGTAAATCACCTGCTAAACAACGCAGGAACGTGGTTTTACCAATACCATTTTCACCAATAATGGCGACTTTCTCACCCGCTTCAAACATCATGTCTACATCATTAAACAAGATATGATCGAAACCATGGCTAAGTTTTTTTAGCTCAACTGCATTGCGATAAAGCTTATCGCGATCGTCGAAGTCAAAGCGAATAAAGGGATATTGGCGTGAGGAGGGTTTAAATTCTTCAATTTTAATCTTATCAATTTTCTTAGCACGACTGGTCGCTTGCTTAGCTTTAGATGCATTCGCAGAGAAGCGGCGCACAAAGTCTTGCAACTCAGCCACCATAAGTTTGGCTTTATCATTATCTTTAGTGGCTTGGGCACGCGCTGCTGTACTAGCTTCCATGTAGTCATCGTAGTTGCCAGGATACATTGCGATCTTACCGTAATCCATATCGCAGGTATGTGTACACACTTGGTTTAAAAAGTGACGGTCATGGGAAATAATAACCATGGTGCAATCACGATTGTTAAGTACATCTTCAAGCCAACGAATGGTATTGATGTCCAAGTTGTTGGTCGGTTCATCAAGCAATAAAATATCTGGATTGGAAAACAGTGCTTGCACTAACAATACGCGTAGCTTCCAGCCTGGTGCAACGGAACTCATGAGGCCGTTATGTTGCTCAATCGGGATACCCACACCTAATAACAGTTCGCCTGCACGTGACTCAGCCGTATAGCCGTCATATTCAGCAAACACGCCTTCAAGTTCAGCGGCTTTCATGTAATCATCTTCGGTCGCTTCTAAATTGGCGTAGATGGCATTTTTTTCTACGTTCGCTTTCCACATTTCTTCATGACCCATCATGACCACATCCAGCACGCGCTGATCTTCGTAAGCAAATTGGTCTTGATGAAGAAATGACATGCGCTCATGACTGTCGATAGAAATATTGCCAGCGCTAGGCACAAGCTCGCCTGCCAACACTTTCATGTAGGTTGATTTTCCACAGCCATTGGCACCGATTAAACCATAACGGTTGTTGTCGCCAAATTTAACTGAAACGTTTTCAAATAGAGGCTTAGCGCCAAATTGCACGGTGATATTGTTGCTAATTAACACGGTTACTTCCTTAAAATTTAATGCTTTATAGTGATTAAAACTTATTCTGTATTACAACCTCATCCATCGCTAATTGGCCGCTTCTTGGTGAAGCCGGTTTTAAGGCTTTACCTACCGTAATAAACATGACTGGTGTATGGTCAGCTGGTAAGTTAATTAATTTGGCCACTGCATCAAAATCAAAGCCGTCCATCGGGCAAGTGTCGTAGCCCATTTCTTTTGCGGCAAGCATAATGGTCATCGCCGCCATACCGCACGAACGCATCACTTCGTCACGTTGCATTTGTTCGTTGCCCGTGTAAAAGTTGCCTATTGCGGGTACCAAAATATCAGATACAGCAGGTGCAGCATCTTTCCAGTAACGTTCTGGTTTTTTAGCCCATGCTTTTAAATCCGCAGTTAATACTAATAAGACTGATGCTTCTTCAACCTGTGCCTGATTCCAGCTCACGGCACGAATTTGTTGCCGTAACACTGGTTCCGTTACGACCACAAAGCGCCAATGTTGAATATTGAATGCGGTAGGTGATAGCATCGCTAATGCCATCAACTGATCAATCTCAGCGCTAGTCATTTTATGGTGGATATCAAAACTTTTAACTGAGCGACGTGTTTCAATCGCGGTGTTGACGTTCATTACTTGGTATTTCCCTTATATGCATGTCTTAGCGCTAGGCTAATACTAATTAATTGCTAAAATTTCTAAATTTAAATCACCAGCAGGGCGTTTCCATACAACACTGTCGCCCACTTTATGTCCTAGCATAGCCTTGGCAATCGGTGATAGCCAGCTGACCTTGTTTTGAGCAATATCCGCTTCATCTTCGCCCACAATGCTGTATTGATGGGGGTCACCATGCTCATCTTCAATAGACACAGTCGAGCCAAATAGGACGGTAGCTTTGGACTGCGAAGTTGGATCAATGAGTAAGGCATTTTCCAAGCGCGCCTGTACGTAACGCAAATCACGCTCTATGGACCCTAAGCGTTGCTGTATTATTGGATTTTCTTTATTCGGAACAAGTGCAAAATGCGTTTTTTCCAGTATATCGGCTTGGCTTTGTAGTTGCGCTAATCCCGTTGGTGTGACGTAGTTCGTTTCTTGGCTAATCGGACGTTCAGCGACATCCGTGCCTGCTAACTCTAGATCATCTTCTTTAACAAAGCCACGACTCATGCAGGGTAATTACTCCCACTCAGTAAATTTTTTGTTAATTTTCATTTAAAATCAATAGCCTATAAAAATTGTGTAACTTTTGTGTAAGTCATAAATTCCGCTTAATTAAATTTAATTATATAAATCAATGGGTTGGGTTATTTTGCCTTACACGTCGTGCATGTGCATGCTAATTATTTTATAGCGGCAGATTATCGCATTTTTTTGCTATCAAGTCTTTAAGAAAACACATGTAAGCATATGGAATGTAACTGTTATCTACATTGAGTAAGATCGCTACTTATCTCAAAATAGCGACCTTACCTAGTTAAACCTCTGTCTGCTCTGCCATCTCCAATGCATCATCCACCTCAATACCAAGATACCTGACAGTACTTTCTAACTTGGTATGACCAAGTAGAAGTTGGACTGCTCTTAAGTTCTTAGTACGTCGATAAATGAGTGAGGCTTTGGTTCTTCGCATGGTGTGGGTGCCGTAGTTGACAGGATCTAATCCAATTTCTTCTACCCAGTCATTGACGATACGGGCATATTGCCTTGTAGATAAATGTGGGGATTCGTGAATTCTACTGGGGAATAAAAAACTGTCGGATCTTAACGTTGCTAACTGAAGCCACTCAGAAATGGATTTGCGAGTTTGCTCCGTTATTTCAAATTGAACAGGGCGTTCAGTTTTTTGTTGCATGACGATGGCTCTTGAAGAAATTCGGTCGCCGTGCGATATATCTCTTACTTTAAGCTTTACCAAATCACAAGCGCGCAACTTACTATCAATTGCAAGATTAAATAGTGCAAGGTCGCGTATTCGATTCGATAACTCTAATCGTACTCTAATCGCCCAAATTTCCTTTAGCTTGAGCGGGGCTTTCTGGCCAATCAACTTACCTTTATTCCATGGTTCATGATGCTTAAAAACAATACTGCCTTCTATGATGATCTCCTAGAAAAATAGGGATCATTAGTTTGCGCCATTTAGTAACGTCAGGTTGATTGAATAGCTAAATTTATTAAACACCCTAAAGCAGCCATATAAAAACGGCGCTTCCGACCGAGGCTGTGTCAAAACGCTTTAATTAGATCAATAAAGCACAGCTTAACTTGCTTGGCGCTGATTTAATATCAAGGGATTTGTGTTTAT
>CAIOPD010000131.1 GCA_903860085.1 uncultured Pseudomonadota bacterium | reverse complement strand
GCAGTAATTGTGGGTACGTTGCTAGTGCATGGCATACTGATACTGCCATTAATTTTATATCTATTTACCGGCAGAACGCCTTTATGGTTTTGGCGCGGTGCACGTGAGGCCTTAGTCACAGCTTTTGCTACTAGTTCAAGCTCGGCTACACTGCCTGTAACCCTTCGCTGCACAACCCAGCATTTACATGTAAAGCCTGAGATCGCTGGTTTTGTGATTCCGCTAGGAGCTACGGTGAATATGGATGGCACCGCTTTATATGAAGCTGCCGCTGCATTATTCATTGCTAATTTAGCGGGTATAGAACTTAATTTCACGCAACAACTAATCGTATTCTTTACTGCCATGATGGGTGCCATAGGTGCACCAGGAATTCCTAGCGCTGGTATGGTTACCATGGTAATGGTTTTGCAGTCTGTGGGCCTGCCCGCGGAGGCGATTGCGATTTTACTGCCGATTGATCGACTGTTAGATACCCTGCGCACTACAGTAAATGTGCAAGGAGATATGGTGGGCAGTTTAGTGGTACAGAAGATAGTTAATCGCTAAATGTGGCTTAGTCGCCATTACAGATATTATTTTTTAGCCACTAGGCCAGCATTTCTATCTATTAGTATCATTGGCTGTTTTATAGGTTTTGCTATTGCTACCAAAACCACCCAGATACAATGGGGCGTTAATAGTTTTTGTTTATTACTCGTATTACTGGTGCATGCGGCGGCAAACTTGAGTAACGACTACTTCGACTCTCTTAATGGCAGTGATGCACAAAATACTCAATGCGTTTCCCCATTTACTGGTGGTAGTCGCTTTATTCAGAATAATCTTTTTACTGAAATGCAAATTAAGCAACTGAGTTTAGGTATTTATCTTACAGCTATCTTTGGTGGGATATTGTTGAGTTGGATGACTAGTTGGTACTTGATTTGGGTAGGTCTTTGCGGATTAATTTTAGGCTGGTTTTACTCAGCACCGCCGCTTAAATTAATGTGCCGTGGACTTTGGGGTGAGATAGCCATAGTTTGCGCTTGGACTCTAGTTGTGATTGGTTCAACAATGATCTCGACGAAGGAACTAAACGCCACTAGTTTGATTCTCGGTTTAGCGTACGGTTTGATGGAAGCAAATATACTATTCGTCAATCAAATCCCCGATATTGAAGCTGATCAACGTGCAGGTAAATTGACTTTAGCAGTGAAAACCCGCAAGCAATATCTATGGTTGTGGACGTTGATCTTAAGTGGTGTGGCCTATGGCCTGTTGCTTGTGTTCGTTGGCCTAGGTTCGTTGCCAAAGGCATACTTGCTTCCTTTGCTCTGTTGGCCAATAAACATCGTTACTGCTTACGAAATGACCGTTGATGATCACCAGCCTAATGTTGCCAGTATTAAGCAAACCATATTGGCTTCGCATTTGTTCGGCTTGTTACTGCTAGTGAGCACTGTGATTGCCTAGCAGCCAATCTGCAGTTTGTAAAACAATAGCGTTTTATTTAGACCTAAGTATAAGCAAAGCAGTTTAAAAATCTAGCTTCTATAGGAAGCAAAGAATGGGCGGTCAGCTCACTAGGGCTTAGATTCAATTTTCCCCCAATCAAAATAGGGACCAGGGTCTGTTTTGCGTTCTGGAGCAATATTCGAATGTCCTACAATGGCTTGTATCGGATAGCATTGCTTTAGGCTTGCTATCAGAAGCTTAAGTGTTTGATATTGTGCCGATTCAAACGCATCAAAGTCTGAGCCTTCAAGCTCTATTCCGACTGAAAAATCATTGCAACGCTCTCGCCCCTTCCAGTTGGACATGCCAGCATGCCAGGCGCGATCCAGGCATGATACAAACTGCAGAAGTTCGCCATGACGCCGAATCAAGAAATGTGAGGATACCTTTTGAGTGTAAATTTCCTCGTAATAGGGATGCTCATTTGGATTTAATTGATTGCTAAATAATTCCACGATGCCGTTGCCGCCATATTGCCCAGGTGGTAGGCTGATATTGTGGATGACAATTAAACAGATGGCTGAGGGGCCACCTGGCGGGGGTCTAGCGTCATAATTAGGAGATGTTAAGAACTCTGCGTTAAGCGCCAAGCCACTAGCATTAATAGCATAAGATTTCATAGTACTAATTTTATGCGAAATTTCACTTATAAATTGCAGTATTCCGATAAAATCTAGGGATTAACAAATATTTAATCTGTTTACTTAATTTTAAGGAAAAGCCTTCATGGTGTTTTTTCAATTGTTTCTGATGCTGATTGTGATTTTAATTGCGGCTGAGGTTTTTACCAATGCGCTGGAGCACTTAGGTGAGAAGCTTGGAATTTCTGAAGGGGTTACCGGATCTTTATTTGCCGCTGTGGGTACGGCCTTACCTGAGACTATGGTGCCTTTGTTGGCATTGCTTGCGGGTACCAAAAATGCTTCTACCAATGAGGAAATTGGCGTAGGTTCTATATTGGGTGCGCCATTAATGTTGGCTACATTATCCATTTCGTTAATGGCTATCTCAGTATGGAGACAGCGCGGCATTCAAGGTCACTTACGTCCAGAACGCACCGGATTAACTCGCGACCTTAATTTCTTTATAGTTGCATTTTCTTTTGCTGCCATTGCCATGTATGTGCCGCATACCTTGGCCGCTGTGCGTTATGGCATCAGTGCTGCAATGGTAATGACTTATTTTGTGTACGTACTAATGACGCTAAATGCCTCTAAGGCACTGGTGGCAGATGGGCATGCCACGGAAGCTAGCAGTGATATGTTTTTATGCAGAATAGGTTTGCCAAATAATACGGTAGTGATTTTGTTGCAACTTATCTTAGGCGTAACCCTCCTGATTGCTGGCGCTAAGGGATTTATCAATGGAGTAGAGGCCGCGGCACACATTATTGGCATTTCGGCTTTATTGTTATCTTTGTTGATTATTCCGATTGCGACCGAATTGCCAGAAAAAGTGAACAGTATTTTATGGATACGTAAAGGCAAAGACACGTTAGCTTTTGGCAATATTACTGGTGCTATGGTATTTCAGGGTACTTTATTACCGGCAATCGGTATTATGCTGACTCCTTGGCAACCGCGCAGCGAAGTAGTATTAGGAATTGCTTTAACTTTGATTGCTGCTATTTGGATACGTTATTTGGCTGGGAGAAGCATACTAAGAGTATGGCATCTGTTTTTGAATGGTGCTGCGTATTTAACTTATTTAGTATTGGTTCTTAGTTAATATCCATAAATAACAAGTCTTGCTCAGACTCCTAATTAAGCCCTATTCTAGAATGGTCATAGCACGGGGTGAGCGAGAATGATTACCGCTTCCGAAATTTTGATAATTCATTTATTAATGTGAGTCTGGGAGCAGTAAAATTTACCTTTCACTAAAAATGCTTCCGATCTAGGTAGGTGGACTGCACAAGTCACGCATTTCACCATGTCCTCAGCTTTATCGAGATTGCTTTCTGGCACCACTGTGGAGTTTTCAGTTTGGTTTAGGATGCGTTTAAAAATATAAAATCCCAGGCCAATAATTATCCCTAGAAAAATAAGTCGCCACATAGAATCTACTCGATTTATGAATTAATCTTATTGTAACTAAAGCTTAGCTCAGTGCAAAATTTAAACCTGATATACTCAATCTTAACTTTTAAAATATTTTTTTGGTATTTACAGACCCAGAAAATTAGCTTTATACAAAAGAAATGTGCTGAAAAATTACATGGAATATCAGCAACTAAATAAGTCAGATGGTAATTTTGAACAAATAAGTAGAACGATATGCACAATCAGCTACCATTACAAGAGTCAACCGAGGGCGCACTTACCCCCCCCAGTTTATTAAAGCTCGGGGCTAGTTTGGTCTATGACTGCTTGGTTGTAATAGCCCTTTGCTTTGCCTTGGCTTTGCTGTTTATAGGTTTACTAGGTGATGCAACACAAGGCGGCAAGCGTTATTTTCTGCAGTCGTTTTTATGTCTAAGTGTTGGTCTATATTTTGTTTGGTGTTGGCTGAAAAGCGGTCAGACCTTAGCTATGCAAACCTGGCATTTAAAATTAGTAGATCAGCATGGGCAGTTGCTGACACCTTCCATCGCTGTTCTGAGATATGGCTTGGCTTGTCTAAGTTTAATGTTATTTGGCTTGGGTTTTTTATGGGTGCTAGTAGACCGCGATCGCATGTATTTACATGACCGCTTACTCGGGTCCAGAATTATTAATTGTTATCTACGCTCAACATAATGCAACATTGTAAGACCGGCGAGTAAAAATAAAATCGTCGGTGTGGTGGCGCTAAATAACGGTGGCCAGTCATTTAATAAGCCCAAGTGCACAAATACCCGATTCAATATTTGATACATAACACCAAGCATAATACCGACAAATACTTTAGCGCTGGCTCCGCTCATGCGTTGCTGAATAAAGCCAAATGGTAAGGCCAGAACTACCATCACTAAGCAGGCTAAGGGGTAAATTAACTTACCCCACAACGCCACTTGGTAGCGTGTGGTTTTTTGCTTATTGACACTTAAGTGTCCTATGTAAGAATACAAGTTAAGCGCGGACATTCTTTCAGGCAGCACCAACAATACATTCATTAATTCTGGTCGAATCAGTGAGTGCCACTTGGCTTCAGCAAGTTCAGTGTTATGAATCTTGTCTTGATCAAATGTGGTTTTCCTAACCTGCTTCAGTTGCCAGTCATCATCTGTAAATTCTCCGCTTTTGGCATTGCTAATCATACGTAGCTTGAAGTTATGATCAAACTCATAGATGTG
>CAIOPD010000130.1 GCA_903860085.1 uncultured Pseudomonadota bacterium | reverse complement strand
TTCAGGGCCGATATATTCAGCATTCGGGCGTATTATTTTATTGTCTATACGCTGCTCAATCACGTGGGCTACCCAACCGGTAGTGCGCGAGATCACAAATATTGGTGTAAACATGCCAGTAGGAATACCCATCATATGGTAACTGGAGGCGCTGTACCAATCCAGGTTGGGAAACATTTTTTTCTCACGCCACATCGTGTTCTCTATGCGCGCGGATACATCAAATAATGTCATGTCGCCATTGTCTTGACATAAACTGCGACTCACTTCTTTGATGGATTCATTTCTAGGGTCAGCAATGGTGTACACAGGATGGCCAAATCCGATAATAATTTCTTTCCGGGCCATACGCAGCATGATGTCTGCTTCTGCTTCATTTGCGTTGCGATAGCGCTCAATAATTTCCATGGCGGCTTCATTAGCACCGCCATGTTTAGGGCCACGCAGCGCACCAATTGCGCCGGTAATGCAGGAATACATATCAGACAAGGTGCCAGCAATCACACGCCCTGTAAAAGTAGAGGCATTAAATTCATGCTCCGCGTACAGCACTAGAGATGTATTCATTGCCCGTACGTGTAAATCAGACGGAGTTTTTCCATGCAAAAGTTGCAGAAAATGTGCTGCGATCGAATCATCGTCAGTTTCGACTTCAATGCGTTTATGGTTATGGCTAAAATGGTACCAGTAGATCAAAATTGAGCCAAAGCAAGCGATTAAGCGATCACCCAATAGTTTAGCATCATCAATGTTGCGGTCTTGTGATTCTGGCTCAAGCGTGCCTAGCATTGAACACCCAGTGCGCATTACATCCATAGGATGAGCACTGGCAGGGATTTGTTCTAATACAGTTTTTAATGCCGTTGGCAAGCCACGCAGAGTTTTTAATTTTTGATGATAAGCGCTAAGCTGGATCTTATTTGGCAGTTCACCATGAATAAGCAAATATGCAACCTCTTCAAAAGTTGCGTATTGTGCTAGTTCAGTAATGTCGTAGCCGCGATAATGGAGGTCATTACCAGTATGACCCACCGTGCAAATGGCAGTAGTGCCAGCAGAAACGCCGGCGAGGGCTACGCCTTTTTTCTTTTTGATTTCAATAGGGGCTGCGCTCGTCACTATTTTTCTCCTCTAAATAACTCATCCAGTTTTTGTTCAAATACGTGGTAGCCAAGGTGCTCATATAGATCAGCACGGCTTTGCATCAGATCAATCACATTTTTCTGGCTACCATCTTTGCGCACAGCTTGATAGACTTTAAGCGCAGCTTGGTTCATAGCTCTAAAGGCTGAGAGTGGGTACAGCACCATGCTGACATCAACTTCGCGAAGTTCGTCTACTGTAAATAAAGGCGTAGAGCCAAATTCGGTAATATTAGCTAATACTGGAACTTTAACTGCGGCTGCAAATTGTTTATACATTCCTAGTTCGGTAATGGCTTCTGGGAAAATCATATCGGCACCAGCTTCTACGCAGGCGCAGGCTCGGTCTATTGCTGATTGCAGGCCTTCTACTGCTAGCGCATCGGTACGTGCCATAATTACAAAATTAGCATCAGTTTTTGCATCAACGGCAGCTTTGACTCTGTCTACCATTTCCGCTTGGCTAACAATGGCCTTGTTTGGTCTATGACCACAACGCTTGGCTTGCACTTGGTCTTCAATATGCACGGCAGCAGCGCCAGCTTTAATCATACTTTTAACACTGCGAGCAATATTAAAAGCACCGCCAAACCCTGTGTCAATATCCACTAATAACGGTGTGTCAGTGGCATCGGTGATGCGGCGTACATCAATTAACACATCTTCCAATGATGAAATGCCTAAGTCGGGTAGCCCTAAGGAACCTGCAGCCACGCCCCCACCAGAAAGATAAAGTGCTTTATAGCCCGTTTGAGTAGCAAGCATGGCGTGATAGGCGTTAATCGCGCCTATAATCTGTAATGGTTTTTCTTGGGCTAGCGCCTGACGAAACCTAGCGCCGGCTGAAGTTGCAGTTGTCATATAAGTACCTGTTATTGAAGAGGGTGTACTAGCTAAAAAATGCCTGCGCAGCATCGTTTGGAATTGGCGTATTGGTTAATTTAGCTTTTTGCAAAATTTCCCAGAAATAGCGATATGTGGCGCGATCATGCAGTTCGCCATCGTATTGAATTGGGCCCCAACCTACTTGTTGTGCGGCAAGTAAAATATTGGCAGCATCGTTCACTTCATCGAAGTTAGGTTTCATTGCGTCAACAATGGCTTGAATTTGTGTAGGGTAAATGCTCCACATACGCAAAAAGCCAAATTCATTGCGTGCTCTAGAAGCATCAGAAAAAGTAGTTTCTACATTTTTTAAGTCTAATGTTACGTTATGTGCAGGAACAACACCATTTGCAAGCGCGGCAGCCACTACTTCCGCTTTAGCTCTAGCGAGTAGACGATGTTCAAATTGTGCAGGGCTACGCATGGCTGAAGCTGGAATCGCACCATGATGGCCGCTGACAAAATCCATTAAACCAAAATCAAGAACTTGTATCCAAGGCAGCGCTGCAATTTCAAACACTTGTTTTAGCGCGCCATGGGTTTCAATTAGGGCGTGAATTGGTATTTCTCGGCTGATATTATTACTTTTCGCTACGGCTTGAATGTAACCAATCATCTCCGATAGTTGCGCTGCATTGGTGGCCTTTGGAATGGTAATGTAGCTAATAATTTGACCTAAACCTTTTACCAGAATATCTACATCAAGTCTCCAAGCTGGGTGCGTGTAATCATGG
>CAIOPD010000129.1 GCA_903860085.1 uncultured Pseudomonadota bacterium | reverse complement strand
TTCCCTGGCGCCAAAATTGGCCTGCTTGGTTTGAATGGTTCTGGAAAATCAACGGTGTTACGCATTATGGCTGGCGTGGACAAAGAGTACGAAGGTGAGGTGCAACATCAGCCTAACCTAGCGATTGGTTATTTGCCCCAAGAGCCGCAGTTAGATCCAGAAAAAACCGTGCGAGAAGAAGTGGAATCTGGCATGGGCGAAGTAATGCAAGCGCAAGCCAAATTGGAGGCTGTATATGCGGCCTATGCTGAACCAGACGCCGACTTTGATAAGCTGGCAGAGGAGCAGGCTAAGTATGAAAATATTATTGCTGCCAGTGGCGCCGATTTAACTACGCAGCTAGACATCGCCGCAGATGCCCTTCGTTTGCCACCTTGGGACGCCAAAATAGGCCCGCTTTCTGGTGGTGAAAAGCGTCGCGTTGCGTTGTGCAAATTGTTGCTATCTAAGCCAGATATGCTGTTATTGGATGAGCCAACCAATCACTTGGATGCTGAGTCTGTCGAGTGGTTAGAGCAGTATTTGGTGCGCTTTCCCGGTACCGTAGTTGCAGTGACTCATGATCGCTACTTTTTAGATAATGCTGCGGAATGGATTTTAGAGTTAGACCGCGGTCATGGTATCCCATGGAAAGGTAATTACTCTAGCTGGTTGGATCAAAAGCAAGCGCGTTTAGCGCTCGAAGAGTCGCAGGAGTCCTCACGCCGTAAAGCCCTTAATACCGAGTTAGAATGGGTGCGTCAAAATCCAAAAGCGCGCCAAGCGAAGAGCAAATCACGTATTGCTCGTTATGAAGAGTTAGCCAGCGCTGAATACCAAAAACGCAATGAAACGCAGGAAATTTTTATCCCTGCCGGTGAGCGCCTAGGTGATCAAGTCATTGAATTTAACGGCGTAAGCAAAGCATTTAAAGATCGCTTATTGATCGACAATTTAAGTTTTAGTGTTCCCGCGGGTGCGATTGTTGGGATTATCGGCCCAAATGGGGCGGGTAAATCAACCCTGTTTAAATTAATTACCGGTAAAGAGCAGCCCGATAGCGGAGAAGTGAAGATAGGCTCTACAGTGCAATTGGCCTACGTTGATCAAAGCCGTGATGCGCTAAGCGACAGCAAAACCGTGTTTGATGAAATCTCTGGCGGTTCAGATATTTTGACCGTAGGTCGTTATGAAACACCGTCACGTGCTTACATCGGGCGCTTTAACTTCAAAGGCGGTGATCAGCAAAAGATCGTTGGCAATCTTTCTGGCGGTGAGCGCGGACGCTTACATTTAGCCAAAACCTTGATTTCCGGCGCCAATGTGTTGCTACTCGATGAGCCTTCAAACGATCTAGACATTGAAACTTTACGCGCCTTAGAGGATGCGTTGCTAGAGTTTGCGGGTTGCGTGCTGGTGATTTCTCATGATCGCTGGTTCTTAGATAGGATTGCCACGCATATTCTGGCGGCTGAAGGCGATTCACAATGGACCTTCTTTAATGGTAATTATCAAGAGTATGAAGCCGATAAGCGTAAACGTTTGGGTGAAGAAGGCGCCAAACCAAAACGACTACGTTACAAACCAATTAGTCGTTAACAAAAACCTATAGCCAATCCCAATAAAGGCGCTTTTTATAAGGCGCTTTTTTCATGACAAAATCCCAGAGCACGGGTGGGATAAACCACATTAGTCTTGCTATCCAACCCATCTGCCAAGGGATTACTACAAAGCGGCGTTTATGTTCTATAGCGTTGACAAACTTTGCCGCCGCAACATCAGCATCCAATAGAAATGGCATTTTATATTGGTTCACATCGGTCATCGGTGTGCGGATATAACCGGGCGCGATGGTGGTGACAGCAATTTTAGATGCAGCCATTTCTACGCGCAAACTTTCTAAATAGGCAATGACAGCCGCCTTGCTTGCGCTATAAGCGCCGGCGCCAGGCAAGCCGCGAATGCCGGCAACGCTGGCAATACCTACTAGCTGACCGCGTAATTTTCGGTTTTTATTTTGGCGCATTGCACTGATAAATGGCTGAAAAGTGTGCAGCATGCCAAGTAGATTAATATCGAGTACCGCTTGGAATGCGGCATGGTCTTCGGCAAATTCAGTAAGGGTTCCGCGGCTCACACCAGCGCTGGCAATCACCACATGGGGCGAACCAAATCGCTGTATAAAGTCAGCAGCAGCAGTGTTCAGTGCAACGCTATCGCGCACATCTAATGGATAGACTGCACATTTGATTTGGTAGTTTTTTTCTAAGATAGTCTGCAGCTCGTGTAAGCACTCACTGCGCCTAGAAGCTAGACCTATACAGGTTCCAGCCCCAGGGTGGCGTTTTGCATACTCGGTGGCCAATGCAGCGCCTATGCCGCTGGAAGCGCCTGTAATAAAAACCTTCATTATGCAATCCTCTTCTTAAGAGACCTCAATACGCCAGCAATATAGACATAAAAAAACCCGTGATCACCGGCAAGGTAATAACGGGTTTTAATTAATGATTAATCTGATTTATAACTATTTTTTACCAGCCTTAGCCGCACGTACATTTGCAATTAAGTAATCGGCTACCTTTAACGCTTGCTCGTTACTTCCCGCCATGGTGCTAGATGTAATATATT
>CAIOPD010000128.1 GCA_903860085.1 uncultured Pseudomonadota bacterium | reverse complement strand
CGCCTAGGGTCGCCGGAAGGGGAGTTGGCTCTGACCAACGCGGTCATCTACTTGGCGGTAGCCCCTAAGAGCAATGCCGCTTATAACGCATATAATCAGGCTAAGGCCTTTGTCGCTCAAGGCCAATCAGAGGCAGTGCCTTTACATCTAAGAAACGCGCCTACTAAGCTGATGAAGACTTTAGACTACGGCAAAAACTACCGTTATGCGCATCATGAGCCTGAAGCTTACGCTGCCGCGGTGGATTACTTTCCAGACAATATGACGCCGCCAGAATTTTATATGCCCACGCAGCGTGGCTTAGAAGGTAAAATCACGGAAAAACTAGCGCATTTACATGATTTGGATCAGCGTGAGTTGGCCAAAAATAACAAGAAATAAGTCTAAAAATACGGGAATAGTTGAAACATGTTAGATATACAAATGTTAAGAAATGATTTAGATGCAGTGGTAGCCCAGTTAAAAGCCCGCGGTTTTGACTTTGATGCCATCAGTTTTAGCACGTTGGAACAAGAGCGCAAAGCTGTGCAAACGCGCACCCAAGAGCTACAAGCTAAGCGTAATAATAGTTCTAAACAAATTGGCTTTGCCAAATCTAAAGGCGAAGATGTCAGTGTAATTATGGCTGAAGTGGCGGGCTTAGGTGAGCAATTGAAAGCCGATGAGCAGCGCTTAGTTGAACTGCAAACTGAGCTACAAAACCTATTGTTAAATGTGCCTAACTTGGCACATGCCAGTGTTCCTGCCGGTAAATCTGAGGCGGATAATGAAGAAGTGCGTAAGGTTGGAACACCACGTATTTTTGATTTTGAGATTAAGGATCATACAGATGTTGGTACACCGTTAGGTCTAGATTTTGAAGCAGGCATTAAGCTTTCTGGTGCACGGTTTACCTTAATGCGTGGGCAAATTGCTAAGCTGCATCGTGCCCTAGCCCAATTTATGCTTGATACGCAGACCGAGTTGCATGGCTACGAGGAGTGCTACACACCTTATTTGGTTAACGCAGAAACGCTACGTGGTACTGGTCAATTACCCAAGTTTGAAGAAGATCTTTTTTCGCTAGCGCATAACGATAGCAAGTTATATTTGATTCCGACCTCTGAAGTGACGCTTACTAATACCGTGCGCGATGAGATTGTAGCACTGGAAAATTTGCCAATTAAGCTTACGGCGCATACGCCATGCTTTCGTTCTGAGGCTGGCTCTTATGGCCGCGACACTAAGGGTATGATTCGTCAGCACCAGTTTGATAAAGTGGAAATGGTGCAGATTGTGCACCCAGATACCAGTTACGATGTGTTGGAAGAGATGGTCAGCCATGCTGAGCATATTTTAAAATCCTTGGACCTACCTTATCGTGTGGTGTCTTTATGTTGTGGTGATATGGGCTTTGGCGCTGCGAAAACGTATGATTTAGAAGTATGGTTGCCAGCACAGAATACTTACCGTGAAATTTCATCCATCTCTAATTGCGAGGCTTTCCAGGCACGTCGTTTACAGGCGCGCTTTAGAACTGCAGCAGGTAAAACAGAGTTTGTTCATACGCTGAATGGTTCAGGTTTAGCCGTCGGCCGCACTTTAGTGGCAGTGCTAGAGAATTATCAAAACGCCGATGGTAGCGTGACT
>CAIOPD010000127.1 GCA_903860085.1 uncultured Pseudomonadota bacterium | reverse complement strand
GCCGCAACTTCATGTTTTAGCATTAACTGTGTTTTAAGGTAATCTAAGGGTGTAGCCGAGGTGATAGCATCTACTTTGATGTCGCTAGGCAAAGTCTGACTAAAAATATAATGTAATTGATCCAAAAAGCTTAGAGGAGACTGCGCTAGATTAAGAGGCGCTGGCCATTTGGTCATAATGAGTGGGAATGAAATCAGCAATACCGCGTAACCGACCATGGCCGGATTGAATGGGTTGTAGCCTAACCCGCCGTATAGCTGCTTTGCAATCACGATTGCAAAAAAAGTACCAACCACGATTAGCCACCATGGAGCAATAGGCGGTAAGGCTAAGGCGAGTAGCCAAGCAGTTACTACAGCACTCATATCAAATAGGTAAGGCGTAACAGGGCGTTGACGTAACTTAAGCAAAGCCGCTTCAGCTGCAACCGCCGTAATGGTGGCAAGAGTTAATGTCACCAAAATGCCGCCACCGTAGGCCCAAACATAGGCTGCAATACCGGGAACTAAGGCCAGTAATACTTTAAACATAATGCTGGTGACGGTAGGTGCATCTGCAATATAAGGTGAACGGTTCAAATGTGTATCCTCAATTTATCCGTGAGTTATTCAGTGGGCGTCTTGGCAATTTCTGCTTGAGCGGCCTGTAAGCGGATGTGATCAATGGTGTTTATTTCAGCCTGCACTGAAGCACTTACATTTTCAATATTTTTAGGCGTAACACCAGCTTCAGTCGCAGCCAATTTTTTGGCTTTTGCCCGCTCAATGGCAGCCGCAATAATGGCTTTTTTATCTAGGGCTGGATCGGTACTGGGTGTTTCAGTGTTCGTATGCGCTGCAACTACAGAATCATCCAGCATTAAATCTGACTTACTTTCTTTAGCCAGTTGAGCACGCTCTGCATGTTTTTGTGCACGCTCTAATTTTTCACGTTCAATTCGGGCTAATCTAAAGTCATTGCGTTCACGTGCCAAGTCTGCGGCGCTAGTTGCTTTGTCTGCGGCAATAATTTCACTTTTGGCGTAGCGGTAATACTGCACCAAGGGAATATTACTTGGGCAGACATAGGTACAGCAACCACACTCTATGCAGTCAAATAAATTGTAATCACGCGCAGATTCAAAGTTATTTGATTTTGAAAACCAGTAAAGCTCTTGTGGCTGTAAATTAACTGGGCAGGCCTCGGCACAACGTGCGCAGCGTATGCACGGCATTGCTGGCGGTGGGGCTGCAAATAGATTGGGAGCCGCCGCAATAATGCAATTGGCAGCCTTAGTAATGGGCACTTGCGTATTAGGGAGGTCAAAACCCATCATCGGGCCACCCATGATGAAATGTGTAGTGTCTTCTTTGACCGCGCCCGTGGCTTTGACCAACGACATTAATGGCGTGCCAAATAACACCTCAAAATTCTGTGGTTTTACCACATTGCCAGTCATGGTCACGATGCGACTGATTGAAGGTTCACCAAACTCAAAGTAGCGATAAATGGCCAGCACTGTCGCGACATTAAATACCTGTATGCCGACATCGGTTGAGCGTTTATCGCTAGGAATTTCTGTCCCCAATAACAGATGAATCAGTCGGCGTGCATCACCACTTGGGTAGAGAGTCGGCACCACTTTCACTGTGATGGTCTCTTGCTCGGCGCTAATGCAGGCATTGGTCATGGCCGTAATGGCCTCTTCTTTGTTGTCTTCTATCCCAATGATGGATTTCTGCGCGCCGAGGATGTATTGCACGATAGCGATACCATTAATGATATCGTCTGTTCGTTCGCGCATTAGCATGTCATCGCAAGTAATATAAGGTTCGCATTCGGCAGCATTGATAATTAAGGTGTGCACATTGGATGTGCCATTGCTACGTAATTTAATATGGGTGGGGAACGTTGCGCCACCGAGGCCGACGATGCCTGATGCTCGCAGTTTATTCACCAGTTCTTTTTTATCGGTATTGCGCCAATCTGTAGGGCGTAACTCCCCCCATGTTTCTTTGCCATCTGGAATGAGGCTAATGCATAAATCAGGCAGGCCAGATGGGTGGGGAATGATTTGTTCATCAATAGCGCTCACGATGCCTGATGTAGGGGCATGTATGGCAGCAGAGACTGTACCCTCAGCTTCGGCTAGCATTTGACCTTTTTGAACGTAATCGCCAACTTGCACCTTAATTTTAGGTAAATT
>CAIOPD010000126.1 GCA_903860085.1 uncultured Pseudomonadota bacterium | reverse complement strand
GTAATCAAAATATATTAAACACAAACTAAGGTTAAAATGCGTCGAAAATTAGTGGTTGCCAATTGGAAGATGCATGGCAATTTAGCCTCAAATCAAGAGCTGTTGACGGCTTACATTGAAAAATTATCACTGATTACAACCGTAGATGTTGTTGTTTGTGTGCCTTACCCATATCTCCCACAAGTGCAGGCGATGCTACAAAATACTAGTATTGCTTGGGGTGCTCAAAACCTGAGTAAAGACGCTGTAGGGGCATTTACTGGAGAGGTCAGTGCTAGTATGTTGAAAGACTTCGGTGCTAGTTATGTGATTATTGGCCACTCCGAACGTGCAACGGCATATTGCGAATCAGATGAAAATATTGCCATGAAATTTATGCAGGCTAAAACTCATAGTTTAACGCCTATTTTGTGCGTAGGTGAAACGCTAATTGAGCGTGAGGCTGGCGTCATGCAAATGGTGGTGGGTAAGCAGTTGGATACTATTATCAACACTTATGGCGCTTCAGTCTTTGCGGATGCAGTAGTTTCATATGAGCCTATATGGGCGATTGGTACAGGTTTGGCCGCCAGTGCTGAGCAAGCACAATCTATGCATGAGTTTATTCGCGGCAAGGTTGCAGCCCAAGATAAAGTGGCTGCCAACAGTCTTAAAATCCTCTACGGTGGCAGCGTAACGCCGAGAAATGCGGTACAATTGATGGTTACGCAGGATATAGACGGTGGTCTTATCGGCAGGTGTTCGTTAAACGCGCAAGAATTTGAAGGAATATGTCTGGCTGCAGGATAAAAGCTGTGGTTTCTAGTGAAATTAGGTGAAAAAATGGAAAAATTTGTATTAGTAATTCATGTGTTAGCAGCTCTTGGTGTAATCGGTCTAGTGCTGTTGCAACACGGCAAAGGTGCTGATATGGGCGCTTCATTCGGAAGCGGTGCTTCTGGTAGCTTATTTGGTGTATCTGGTTCATCAAACTTTATGAGTCGCGCAACTGCAATCTGCGTATTAATATTTTTTACTACCAGCCTAACGTTAGCTTACTTGTCTAGTCACAAGTCAGGTACGGGCAGTGTGATTAAAGCTAGCATTACGCAAGATAGTGTAGTGCCTGCTGCAAAACCAGCTCCAGCGGCTCCGGCTGGTTCGGAGGATGTACCTAAGTAATTTTTGAGTTCATTCTCATTGCCGACGTGGTGGAATTGGTAGACACGCAACCTTGAGGTGGTTGTGACTTAGGTCGTAAGAGTTCGAGTCTCTTCGCCGGCACCATTTAGTAGTACAAGTAAGTTTAATGTCATATTAAATACAAAATATTTACGCAATTACACGCTTCATAGCGTGTTTTTTCGTTTTATGCAGCCTGATTGAAAAACGTATAAATCTTACCTAAGTTACTTTTTGTACTTTTTTATTAGCGCAAGAATAGCCAGGTCGTTAGAACAATACCCACTAATATCACAAAGCCACGTAGCAGTTTTGCTGAAACGCGATGTAATAGATAGTTGCCCGCAAAGGCGCCGCCGATGCCGCCGATAGCTAAAGCCATTGCCGCATGCCAATGCACCTGGCCAGAAAATACAAATAGAGCCACAGCTGATGCGTTCATTGCCATTGCAAGTACATTCTTGGTGGCGGCAGCCATTCGAACTTGTTGGCCAGCAACGGTTAGAGCTGCCAGCATTAAAAATCCAATACCGCCTCCAAAATAACCTCCATAGACGCCTATTAGAAACTGACTTGTGATAAGCGCTCGGTTTGATACAAAACTGACTGCGTGCAATGGTGTTTTTCTTAAAGTGCCCCATGTAAAAACTGCAGTGGCAAACAGCACGAGCCAAGGGACCAGGCGTGCGAAAAACGTGACAGGGGTGTTTAACAGAAGTAACGCACCAACGGCTCCACCCAGTACACTGATGATTAGTAGTTCTCTTAGGCTTATCTCGCCAATTCCACCCGCTAATTTACGACCAGTTGCTGCCGATGTGATTTGGTTGGGGAAGAGCGCAACGGTTGAGGTGATATTGGCTGCTAAAGGATCAAGACCTGCAAGCATCAGTGCGGGAAAGGTGATGAATGAACCACCGCCAGCTAGTGTGTTTTGGGTGCCAGCATAAAACCCAGCAAGGGAAATAAAGAAAAGTATGGTGAGGTTTGGGTCAGCTAACATGGGGTTAATTGGTAAGTTATGTTTAGGTAATCATCATCTTAACGCAGCGCAGTTCGAAATAGCGTTAATTGTCGTGATTGAACATAAGTTTTTAGCCCATTGACATGCCAATATCGATAGATATCCTCCTTTTTTTGTCTAAATTGCAAAGTTGTAAGCGTGGAGCAATGGGAGGTAAGCATTCTTGCGTTACAATACTAGTGAAATTTCATCTCAAACACTGATACTTGTTGTTCTTAGCCGAGAAGTAATGCACTAAAAGCATGACATACATTCAACGACCTTTAACTCTACTCACAATGCTTAGCGTGTTGGCATTAGCCAGTTGTACAATTTCGCCACTAGCCAAGTATCGCCAGATTGCAGCGCCAGCAGCCTGGATTGAACCATTACCTTTCAAGCAGGCACATGACGGCAAGCTGACAGACCTTAAAAATTGGTGGCAACAGTTTAATGACCCAGTTTTATTGCAGCTGATTGAAGCCGCACAGAAGGTCAGTCCCGACATAGAAAGTGCAAAAGCACGAGTAATTGCAGCGCAAGCTGCAGTCACCTTAACCGAGGGACAACTATTACCAAGCCTCACAGCAGATGCTAGTGCAAGTCGCAATCATAATGGCGTGGTTTTCCCAACCGGAAATACCGCTAACATCAGCCTTAACACTAGCTGGGAGCTTGATGTTTGGGGTAAGAATAAGGCCGACAAGAATGAAAAGCAAGCGCAGTTAAGTGGGAATTCAGCACTATGGCATGAGGCTCGCGTGATTGTGGCAGCGCAAACTGCAACTCAATATTTGGACTATCGCTTATGTGAAAACTTAAACAATATCGCCAAAAAAAGTGCGGAATCTAATGCAGAAACAGCACGGCTTAGTAACTTAAGTGCGAATGCTGGATTTTTAGCACCTGCCAGTGCCAGCCAAGCTTTAGCAATTGCTGCAGAAGCTTCTAGCCAATTTAAAAGACAATCGCTGCAATGCACTTTAATGGTTAAAAGTTTGGTTGCGCTTACTGCCATACCCGAGTCTGATTTACGCAATGCACTAGCAAAAGATAGTGCGGTGATGCCAACGCCAAAAGGCATTACAGTTAATCAAATACCTGCCAATTTATTACTGCAGCGCCCAGATGTACTGAATGCTGAGCGCAACGTCGCAGCGGCCGGCTTTGAAGTCACTGTTAGTCAGGCACAGCGTTACCCGCGTTTAAGTTTAGCTGGCAATATAGGGCTCACTTATGATAATACTATGCGTACCTTTTTCCCTAGGACCACGGGTAAAATCACCGATGGAACCACTTGGTCTATAGGACCAGTAGCAGTGTCATTGCCGATTTTTGATGCAGGTATACGAGCAGCCAATATAACTGCAGCGAAAGCCCAGTATGAGGCCGCTAAAAATACTTATGAAAGTGTGGCGCGTAATGCGGTGCGAGAGGTTGAGGAAGCAATGGCTAAACTTAACAGCACTTCACAACGACTTGAGGATGTAAATAAAGCCGCAGATGGCTTTAAGATTTCATTAGCAGCTACTCAAATGCGTTACCAAGCTAGTTTGGCAAACTTATTTGACTTGGAAGACGCGCGTCGCGCTGATTTACAGGCACAAACGAATGTTGTTACTTTAACTAATGAGCGAGTGTTGGCTTGGATTTCACTATACAGAGCCATGGGCGGTGGTTGGACGCAAGCCTTGAATAGCCCCGTCGTGATATTTGATCACGACCTTAAACAAACTGAGTAGCAAAACCTAGAACTTACACCATGAGATTAACCATGATATCCACTCTGCTGTGCATACCCCGCCAATCACTTGCCTCCAAGCTGTTGCCCTTATTTTTAATGTTGCCGATGGTGAGTTACGCCGCAACAGCCAATGAAGTTCTTGTAGCAAAGCCGGCACTGACGGTTAATGTGATACAACCGCAACGCATTACACTGCCGCTTAAAGTATTTGCCAATGGCAATATAGCCGCATGGCAGGAAGCCATTATCGGTAGTGAGGCTAACGGCTTGCGCCTGACGCAGGTGCAAGTGAACGTCGGTGATGTTGTGTCTAAGGGTCAGTTGCTAGCTGAGTTCTCAGAGGAAACGGTATTAGCGGATTTAAATCAGGCCAAAGCTAAATTGATGGAAGCCGAAGCGCAAAGTCATGAGGCGCTAGCTAACGCAGAGCGTGCACGCACCCTACAAAATACAGGGGCGATGTCTAGTCAGCAGATTGACCAATATCTAACTGCAGCTGATACGGCTAAAGCAAGAGTCGAGGTGGCGAAAGCAGTAGTGCAGACACAACAAATTCAATTAAAAAACACTAAGATATACGCGCCGGATAGTGGTGTTATTTCCGCCCGTACTGCAACCGTAGGTGCCGTCATTAGTGCGGGTAGTGAATTGTTTAGACTGATACGTCAGAGCCGATTGGAGTGGCGCGCTGAAGTGGTTTCAGCAGATGTCGCTAAAGTTAAAGTGGGTATGCAGGTCAATATTACTGGGGCAGACGGTTCTACATTCAGTGGAAAGGTCAGGAAATTATCACCAACGGTCGATATGCAAACACGTAATAGCCTTATTTATGTAGACTTGCCATCCAGCAATACGGCTAAAGCTGGTATGTATGCTAAGGGTGAATTTGTATCTGGGCAATCAAGTGCATTAGCTATACCTCAACAGGCTTTGGTGCTTCGTGATGGCTTTACTTATGTATTTGCTGTGAAGTCTGAGCGCGGAAAAACTATAGTGAAGCAAATTAAAGTTCAAACTGGTCGTCGACTACTTAATCTAGTGGAAATCGTCAGTGGATTACAAGCTCAGCAATCAATAGTTGCTTTAGGCGGTGCATTTCTATCGGATAACGATGTGGTTAAAGTGGTATCAGCCACAAGCACTAAAAAATAATTTTATATAAGCTTAATAAAGAGCCAATAGCCGCATGAATATTTCTGCTTGGTGTATTAGAAATCCAATTCCCGCCATCATGCTGTTCGTGATGCTTAGCTTCGCTGGCATCATTAGCTATCAGTTGATGAAAGTACAACATTTCCCTGATCTAGAATTACCCACTGTCAATATTACGGCCTCACTACCCGGGGCATCGCCATCACAGTTAGAAACGGATGTCGCGCGTAAGATAGAAAATAGTATCGCCAGTTTGCAGGGTTTAAAGCATATTTACACCACGATACAAGATGGGGTAGTCACGATAACGGCTGAATTTCGCCTTGAGAAACCGGTACAAGAGGCAGTGGATGATGTTCGTTCGGCTGTTGCGCAAGTCCGTGCAGGTTTGCCTAGCGACCTTCGTGATCCTGAAATTAAAAAGCTTAATGTGGCAGCAACGCCGATTTTATCGTACACCATTAGCGCCAATAATATGGACGATGAGGCGCTGTCTTGGTTTGTGGATAATGAGCTATCAAAAAAACTGCTGAATGTAAAAGGCGTAGGCAAAGTCGCACGCGTTGGCGGTGTTAATCGTGAGATTAGTGTTAAGTTGGATCCGACTAAACTGCAGGCACTTAATGCTACTGCAGCAGAAATCTCACATCAGTTAAAACTCATTCAAATGGAAGCCGCTGGCGGTCGTACTAAGCTTGGAGGTAGTGAGCAACCAGTACGTACCGTTGCCACTGTAAGTTCAGCACAGTCTATTGCTGAGATTGAATTGGCCCTTGCAGATGGCCGAAAAATTAAGCTTAATCAAGTGGCCAATGTCAGTGATGGTTTTTCTGAGCCGCGATCAGCCGCGCTGCTAGACGGGAAGCCAGTTGTCGGATTTGAAATTTCACGCAGTAAAGGCGCTAGTGAGATTGAGGTTGGTGCTGGCGTAAATAAAGCATTTACTGAACTAAAACTTAAATACCCGGAAATTGTACTTACTGAAGCCTTTAATTTTGTAAAGCCGGTGCAGGATGAATATGAAGCTTCACTGACCATGCTAATCGAGGGCGCATTACTAGCAGTGCTAGTAGTGTTTATGTTTTTACGTAATGTCAGAGCAACATTTATTTGCGCAGTGGCATTACCTTTATCAGTAATCCCTGCGTTTATCGGCGTGGCTAGTTTTGGCTTTAGTATTAATATCGTGACCTTATTGGCTTTATCATTAGTAATTGGAATTTTGGTTGATGATGCTATTGTTGAGGTGGAGAATATCGTGCGTCATTTGCGCATGGGTAAATCTCCTTACCAAGCGGCAATGGAAGCCGCAGATGAAATTGGTTTGGCAGTTATTGCGACTACATTTACTTTGATTGCTGTATTTTTACCGACTGCTTTTATGAGTGGTATTCCAGGTAAATTTTTTAAGCAGTTTGGATGGACTGCGGCATTTGCAATTTTTGCCTCCTTGGTTGTTGCGCGTGTACTGACGCCGATGATGTCGGCTTACCTATTAAAGCCAATGCCGGGGCATGCTGTTGACACAAAGATGATGCAGCGATATATGCATTTAACTAGCTGGTGTTTGAAGCATCGATTGATTACGGTAGTGAGTGCAGTTTTATTCTTAATTGGATCTATCAGCTTAATACCATTGCTACCTACAGGCTTTCTTCCAGCCGATGACAGCTCCCAAACCCAAGTGTATTTAGAGTTGGCTCCTGGGGCTACACTTTCACAAACCACACAGTCGGCCGAACAGGCCCGTGTGTTGATTAAAGATATTCCGCATATTAAAACCATTTACACTGCTGTCGGTGGTGGCAATGCGGGTGCTGATGCCTTTGTAAATTCTGGTGTAGCTGAAACGCGTCAAGCCACATTAACAATTCTCCTTGATGATCGTGGTTCAAGGCCTCGTAAGCAAGTAATTGAAGCCGATATGCGATTAGCGCTGATGAATTTAGCAGGTGTTCGCAGCAAAGTCGGTCTTGGTGGCTCCGGTGAGAAGTATGTGCTGATGTTAAGTGGCGATGATCCAGTGACTTTACGGAGTGCGGCAGAGGCTGTAACACAAGATCTTCGCACCATAGTAGGAATCGGCAATATTGCTTCTAGTGCCAGCTTAATTCGCCCAGAGATGATTGTTCGTCCAGACTTTAACAAGGCTGCTGATTTGGGTGTAACTAGCAATGCTATTAGTGAGACTCTGCGTATCGCCACTAATGGCGACTATGACTTTGGCTTGGCTAAATTGAACCTAAGTGCTCGCCAAGTCCCTGTAGTAGTGCAACTTGCAGATGAAGCACGCCAAGATCAAAGTGTGCTGGAGCGCTTAACTATACCTGGGTCCAAAGGGCCAGTTATGTTAGCGCAAGTGGCAAGTTTTAACTTAGAAGGCGGTCCTGCAGTAGTTGATAGATATGACCGCTCGCGTAATGTCCAGATTGAGGTGGAGCTATCCAAACTGACTTTAGGTGAAGTGACCGCTGCAGTGAAGAAGCTCCCAAGCATCCAAAGGCTTCCAGATGGGGTTAGGCAAATTGAAGTGGGTGATGCTGAGGTAATGACTGAGCTGTTTGGTAGTTTTGCACTAGCAATGCTTACCGGAGTGCTTTGTATTTATATCGTGCTTGTAATATTGTTTAAAGATTTTTTACAGCCATTAACTATTTTGGTGGCTTTGCCGCTGTCATTAGGTGGTGCTTTTGTAGCATTATTAGTGGCACACAAAAGTTTTTCTATGCCGTCGTTAATTGGTTTGGTTATGTTGATGGGGATTGCTACCAAAAACTCTATCTTGCTGGTTGAGTACGCTATTTTGGCACAACGTGAGCACGGATTAACTCGCTTTGATGCCTTGTTGGACGCATGCCATAAGCGTGCACGTCCCATTGTGATGACTACCATTGCTATGGGTGCAGGTATGTTGCCAATTGCTGCTGGTTGGAGTGCTGGTGATACTTCATTCCGCTCACCGATGGCGGTGGCCGTCATTGGTGGTTTGATGACGTCTACTTTCTTAAGTTTATTAGTAATACCCGCAGTATTTAGTTATGTAGATGATTTTAAAATTTTGTTTAAAGAGAAGTTGAAGCAATTAAGCGCAAACAGAAAGGCTTAAGTTTAAAATTGTATACGAGTTATTAAGTGGTTCTCCCAAATGGTATGAAATGAAAAAAAGGGTTGGAATTTATTCCAACCCTTTTTTCTTGGAAGATTTCTGCTTAGTAACAACTTAATTTATTATCTATAAAAATACGAGAAAACCATCAGCAAAATAAATCATACCCACTAACCCCGCCAAAGTGCCTGCTAACCATACAACTTTCTTTTTCAACAAACCTGCTATTGAGGATAAGAGAATTGCAATTTGTAGATAAATAACTGCCATGCCAAAGGCTTTAGAGTGGATTTGAGCTTCATCTCTTACACTTTCAAGCTGTTTTGCTTTAATTTGAGCCTCTGTTTTTTCTTTTTCATACTTCTCAATTTTTCTTTTGTAGTCTGCAATTTTTTCGGCATATGTAGATGAAAGTTTTTGGTTTGAACCTTGTTGCAGCTCAATTAAATCTAGTTCTAATTTTTCTACTTGTACTTGGTAGATATAGGATTTAATACCCTTAGCCTGAAAGTAAGCCCATTCGTCTGAAGCTTGCGCTTGTGATATTACTGACCTAGTAGAGAAACCGCCACCCTTGAAAGTAGAGAGTGTTGCACAAACAGCAAATATTACTGTTGTTAATGCCAGATAATTCAGCCATACCTCTTTTTTTTCATCACGCATAAAATCTCCTTTAATACTACATAACAGTCATTCTTTTACCTTAAAATTATTCAATCAATCTGAAAGTTATTTTATCCTTAAGTATAAACGTTTGATGCAAATCAAACGCGAGCTTGCAAAGTTATTTATATTATGAACATTCGCTTTACCATAATATATAAAAGGTTATATAAAATGATAACAACTCTAAGAAAAATACTACTCCTAGTTGCGGTCGTAATTACCCTTTCTCCAATTACCAGTTTTGCTGTTCCGTCCTACGCACGGCAGACAGGAATGAACTGTGCTGCATGCCACACCAGTTTTCCAGAACTTACGCCTTTTGGTAGAGAGTTTAAGCTTAATGGATATACCTTGGGTGAGCAGCAGTTATTTCCAATTGCTGCCATGATGCAATTTTCTGTGACCAATGTCGCTAAAAATCATGATAATTCTGGTGCGCAATTGATGCCTCATCAGAATGACCCGCAATTTGATGTGTTAGGACTTTTCGTCGCAGGCAAGTTGAGCGATTATGCGGGGATGTTTGTGCAATGGACGTACTCAAACAATGGCATCACAAATAGTGACGGTAAACTCGTTGGGCATAGTGGTCTGGATAACACTGACCTCAGATTGGTTATGACGCATGATGTTTTTGGGAAAAATACAGTCTTTGGTTTGAATTTAAACAACAACCCTTCTGTACAGGATGTATGGAACACTACACCTGCTTGGGGTTTTCCATTTAATGGCCCCAATTTACCTGGCGTTCCAGGCCCAAGCTTTACTAGCTCTATTATAGAGGGTGGCCTTAGTCAGCAGGTTGCTGGTCTGGGTGCCTATGTTTGGTATGACCGTCATTTATATGGTGAACTTTCATTCTATGGAAATGCGAATAAAGCATTCCGTATTTTAAGTGCAGGGCAGAACTGGAATGATGGTTCTGTAACTAGAATAGATGGAAGGAATAACCCTTATTGGCGCTTGGCATGGAATGAAGATTGGGGCGCTCACTCGCTGATGTTTGGTACGTATGGTATGCAAGTTGATAAATTCCCTGATCCAATGAACCCCTATGGGTCAACCGACAGGTTCACTGATACTGCTCTAGATGCACAATATCAGTTCTTGTCTGACCCTCATATCATTACGGTACAGACTACATTTCTCCATGAAAAACAGGACAATAGGGCTAGTTATGACCCATCATGCACTGGGCCATGCATAAATTCCCAGAATCACTTAAATACGTTTAAGGCTAAGGCCAGTTATTTATACGACAGAAAATATGGGGCCTCTTTAGCGTACTTTAATACTACGGGGAGTAACGACTCTATAGCATTTTGTAACGGCTCACCTGATGCTTGTATCAACCCTGTAAGTAAACCTGATACGCAAAGCTACGTCATACAGCTAGACTACAATCCTTGGACGTTCGCTAGAGTGTCATTGCAATATACAGGCTATACCAAGTTTAATGGCTCTAGAGAAGTCGATACGCTCGGTCTGAAGCCAAGTGATAGAAATACACTGTTCCTTAGCACTTGGTTTGCTTTTTAATCTAATCGGAGAATGATGATGAATTATCGTATATTGGTGTCTCTTGGATTAATTGGCTTAGCCATGGTTTCATCAGCTTTTGCAGCAGAGTCTGGTAGTAAACTTGAGAGTCAGCTTTGTTCAGTATGTCACGGGCGTGGGGGCACAACCAGCTCAGAGCTTTTCCCTCAGCTTGCAGGGCAACCAACACCTTATTTTATTGCCCAAATGAAAGCGTTTAGGGATAAGTCGCGCTCAGAAGAGAATGCTCAGAGATTTATGTGGGGCATTTCGTCTAGGCTTTCAGATGAAGATATTGAACAATTAGCCTCTTTTTATGAAACTAAAATACCCTCGCATCTTGGTAAAATTTCAGATCAAGTGAAGTATGACTTAGGTAAAGATATTTTTACAAAAGGTCATCCTGATAAAGGTGTTCCACCTTGCATGGCTTGTCATGGAGAAAAGGGAGAAGGTCAGGGCGCTACACCTAGATTAGGCGGTCAGCATGAGGTTTACCTTAAAAGGCAACTAAAGGTCTTTTATGGAAATGAACGTCCTGGTGCAGTTGCAATGCATGAGGTGGTGAAAGGTTTGTCAGAAACAGATATAGAGGCTATAGCTCAATACTTACAAGCACAGTAAATACTTTTTGGACACACAATTAGTAGCTGGTTTTTTTCGATAGATAAATACGTATATTGAAGTGCATTTTATGCTCGTAATTAATTTGATACATAACGAAATTTGTAAGCTTTGTGACAGTTTCGAAGATTACGATATCGTTAATGGTGAAAGATTACAAAAATTCTTAACCAGCTTTGTTAACGCAATACTTACTTATTTTTGGAGATTATAATGAATAAATTATTAGCAACATTATTAGCTGGCGCTTTTGCATTATCTTTAGGCTCAGCAGCATTCGCAGCAGATGC
>CAIOPD010000125.1 GCA_903860085.1 uncultured Pseudomonadota bacterium | reverse complement strand
CGCTATTTTGCCACGCATCTGCTTAATATGGCCACGCTGCATTTTAGTTTCTAATCGACGTTTTTGTGAGCCACGGGTAGGACGCGTGGCATAACGGGGAGATTGAATCTGGTTTGCTGCATTAATAATTTCATGTAAACGTTTAATCGCATCTTTCTTATTCGCTTCTTGGGTGCGATATTGCTGCGCTTTCAATACCAACACACCTTCGTCAGTAATACGACTGTCTCTCAACTGCATTACACGCTGCTTCAGCCAATCGCTTAATGAAGACGCAAGAATGTCAAAGCGAAGATGGATCGCCGATGACACTTTATTCACATTCTGCCCGCCTGCTCCCTGCGCGCGGATGGCAGTTAGTTCATATTCAGCTTCAGGGATAGTAATCATATTCTTTTTAAAGCTAATCTAGGCTCCATTAAGTTTTAATCAGTTTTTATGAGAAGAATTCTTGCACATCAGCCAACACTCGCGTCCTTTTAAATGGTGGCAAACTTTGCCATATCTTTTTGCCATAAGACTTTGAAATTAAACGAGGATCACAAATCACCAGCACGCCCCGGTCGCTTTCATCACGAATCAGCCGCCCCGCACCTTGCTTTAAGGTAATCACCGAATAAGGTAACTGATATTCCATAAAAGCATTTTTGCCTTCTGCATTTAATTTATCTACCCGGGCTGACAAAACTGGGTCATCAGGTGGTGCAAAAGGAAGCTTATCAATAATCACCACGCTTAAGGCTTCTCCGCGTACATCAACGCCTTCCCAGAAGCTTTGAGAGCCGACTAATACCGCATTGCCTAATTGGCGAAAACGATCTAATAACTCGGTCCGCGAGCTCTCGCCTTGCAATAACAATGGGCTTTCTATGCCATTCTCAGCAAAAGCCTCTTTTAACAAAGCGTGTATTTCGCGCATCGCCCGCAGACTGGTTGATAACACAAAGGCGCGGCCACCACTGGCCTGCAACACAGAAAGCGCTACCGCTGCCACACTTGCGCTATAACTTGGGTTGTTGGGATCGGGCATATCAGGTGGCACATAGAGCAATGCTTGCTCCTGATAATTAAACGGACTTTCCCAAAAGCCAGTCTTGGCATTCTGCAAACCCATTTGCCCGATATAGTGGCTAAAATCACTCTTGACCGCTAAGGTCGCTGAAGTAAATATCCATGCTCTCGGCTGCGCATTGAGTTGCTTACCAAAGCCTTCTGCCACGCTTAAGGGCGTGGCGTGCAGCTGTACCGAATGCATAAAAACCTCTACCCAGCGCACTAGATTAGTGTTTTCTGCTGTGTGCCAGCGACTAAATAATTCATATAAAGCCATGCTACGTTGCCAGCATTTTTCCAGCAAAGGATCTCTAGCAGCCTGGGTTTCCAGCACAATAGACAAAGATTTTAGTTGGCTTTGCATGTGTGCATATGCCTCAGCAAAACCTTTAAGTACAAGCGCTTTTTGCACAGGCATCCGCGTACCTTCGTATGCAAACACCAACCTAAAGTCCTTAACGGATTTTTCTAATAGTGGAATCACTTTCCCCAACTCTACACAGTCTTTAGCAAGGGTTAGATGAGCAGCCATGCAATCTTGTGCCAATTCATGCAGTTGACCGGTAGAAACATCCTCTCCAAAAAATAGGCCCGCCACTTCTGGCAATTGATGCGCTTCATCAAAAATAACCGTGTTTGCACTAGGCAATAGCTCAGCGACACCTTCATCACGTAACATTACATCAGCAAAGAAGAGATGATGATTTACTACCACCACATCGGCGGCCAAGGCATTCTTGCGCGCATCCATTACAAAACATTCTTTATAATAGCTACAATCTGAGCCCAAGCAGTTATCTCGTGTTGAGGTCACACTAGTCCAAATCATAGCATTCTCTGGCACTGAGTTAAGTTCGCTTTTATCGCCAGTCTTGCTGTTTTCGGCAAAAGTCTTAATCACATGCAAATACTTAACATCTTCACGTGAGGCAAACCTTCCCTCACTTTCTGCTCGCTCTAAATGGTAATGACAAACGTAATTGGCACGCCCCTTGAGCATAGCCACCGTCACCGGCACCTTAAGGGCATCACGAATGTTCGGCAAATCACGGCTAAATAATTGATCCTGCAAGTTTTTTGTGCCCGTTGATATAATCACTTTGCCGCCGGCAAGCAAGGCTGGCACTAAATACGCAAAGGTTTTGCCAGTACCGGTACCCGCTTCTGCAATCAACTGAGTATTGTGTTCAATTGCATCGCCTATCGCTAATGCCATTTCTAATTGCTGGGCGCGCGCGCTGTAACCTGCGATATGCGTGGCGAGTATGCCATTTTCTTCAAATACCTGTCGGATAGTATGCGCGCTCATAGGGCTCGGATTATCCCACGACTTACGGTAATTGCACTTAATTAGGATGACTTAGCCTAAGATTTTTATCGCTACTCTCTAACATTAGTATTTTGCATTTAGACCTTAAGTTCTTATAATCCGTATGTGCTCAAATTTATAAAAACTTCCTATTTTCTTTGCCTGCTGTTAGTAGCCTTTACTACCTCATGCGCGGCAGTCGAACCTATGCCTGTCCCCATCAATTCTGCTGAGCTGAGTAGTACGGATGATAATCAGGAGAAATGGACTGGGCGCGCACGCGAAGTGCTTGTTAATGCACTAAGTCTAACTGGAACGCACTACCAATATGGAGGCAATTCGCCACAATCTGGCTTTGAT
>CAIOPD010000124.1 GCA_903860085.1 uncultured Pseudomonadota bacterium | reverse complement strand
TCATCCCCACTAAAAACATGGAAATGGCTTTATGGCGTAAAAAAATCTTTATTGGGCTATTCAGATCCGCTGAAACGATTACCAACCAATTCCATTTACCACCAAATCGTGTAGTGGAACTTGGCTCACAACTCACTTTTTAGCAAATTGAAAACAATATGTAAACAAAGAAAAACCCTCTAAAACAATCAGTTCTAGAGGGTTTGTTTATTATTTTAAACTAAGTAGTCGCTAAAACGGGATATCATCTTCAAAATCATCAAAACCTGACCCTGAAGTTGCTGCCTTTGCACTAGAAGCTGGCGTTGCAGCATGATTTGCTGGCGCTTGATTGAAATCACTAGCAGCGCTACTTTGATCCATACCACCGTCATAGCTAGTATTGCTACTACCGCCTTCACGGCCGCCTAACATTTGCATTTGATCGGCAATAATTTCTGTGGTGTAGCGATCTTGGCCTTCTTTGGTTTGCCATTTACGGGTTTGTAAGCGGCCTTCAACATATACAGGGCGACCCTTTTTCAGATACTCACCGGCGATTTCTGCTAACTTGCGATACATGACAATATTATGCCATTCGGTACGCTCCTGCTTGGCACCAGACTTATCTTTCCAGCTATCAGTCGTGGCAATACTAAAATTACACACCGCTTCACCGTTAGGCATGAAGCGTACTTCTGGGTCACGCCCTAAATTACCGACTAAGATTACTTTATTCACTGATGCCATTTTTATCCCCTTAACAATTTAAGTACTTGGGACTCGTCCCAATCTTGCAATTTATCTACTTTTAAAATTAGCGTCCGCTCTTGCGGCAACACCGCCACCTCAATTACACCAGCAATTTTTGCAAGCTTAGCTTTAAGCTTGGCGGCCGCTTCTGCCGTCATTACATCAGACTTAGCACTCATGGTGTACATCTTGGTTCTGACTGCTGCTGGCGCTTGCATTGAATATGCCAATATTAGCCATATCAGCATCATTATGCTACAAAATATGAACACACTGGCAAAGCCAAATACGTGCGACAAATAACCACCAAAGGCTCCGCCGACAAATATGCCCAGTGATTGGGATGTATTATAAACACCCATCGCCGTACCCTTAGCCGCGGCTGGTGCGATTTTACTAATAATTGATGGTAGAGAAGCTTCAAGCACATTAAAAGCAATAAAGTAGAAGGTAAGCGAAGCGACAATGCCCCAAAAGTGCTCAATAGAAGCAGCAAACATTAATTGTGCTAGTAGCATTAAAGCAATGGCGCTCACAAATACCAATTTAATTTTGGCTTGTTTTTCGGCATAAATAATCGCTGGCACCATCAAGGCAAAAGACACCAGTAAGACGGGTAGATAAATATGCCAATGCTGATTCACATCGATATGGCTAGATTTAGTAATGGCAAACGGCACCACCACAAACATAGCCATTTGCGCGGCATGCAGGGCAAAAATACCATAATTTAAACGTAGTAATTGTGCATTTTTTAGCACATCTTTTAGCTTGGCCGGGGCAGCGCTGGCATCAGAATGGTAGTAGCTGATCACAGGATTGGGAACCACAAATTTAACCACGGCAATCGCGGCTAATGTCAGTATGGCGGTAACGGCAAATATGCCAGGCACGCCTATCCATTGATTTAGTAATGGGCCACCCACCAGCGATAAGGCAAAAGCCACCCCTATCGTCGCGCCTATGGTCGCCATCGCTTTGGTGCGATGCTCATCACGGGTGAGATCTGCCAGCAAGGCAGTCACGACTGCAGATACTGCACCCGCTCCTTGAATGACACGGCCCAAGATGATGGTTTCTATATTCATCGCCAATGCTGCCACCATACTGCCCACGGCAAAGATAGCGAGGCCAATATAGATTATAGGTTTACGACCAAAACGATCTGAAGCCATACCAAATGGAAGCTGAAATAAGGCTTGAGTTAAGCCATAGGCTCCCAAGGCCAAACCGATCATTAGACTACTCGGCTTCTCGGACAAGGTTGAAGCGTAGATAGCAAAAATTGGCAAAATGGAGAACATACCAAACATGCGTAAACCATAAATAGCCGCCAAACTGCTTGTTGCGCGCATTTCACCTTTGGTCATTTTATCTGCATCGGGGATTGCTAATGATACCAAGGTATCAGCGGCAGTCTCGGCAAAAAGATCTTGCGTTTGATTGACGGGTTGTTTATTCGATATATTCATGAAAAATGACTAAGTTAAAATCCTAAAAGTAGGTATATTAGCAGGTTGCCCTAATATTCGTTAAAGCATTATGGAATTCATCAAAATACGCGGTGCACGCACGCACAATCTTAAAAATATATCGCTTGATATCCCTAGAAATCAGCTGGTCGTAATTACTGGTTTATCCGGATCAGGTAAGTCCTCACTCGCTTTTGACACACTATATGCAGAGGGCCAACGCCGTTACGTAGAATCATTGTCAGCATATGCACGTCAATTCTTAGCGCGTATGGATAAACCCGATGTCGATTTGATTGAAGGCCTGTCGCCAGCGATTTCGATTGAGCAAAAATCAACCTCGCACAACCCACGTTCGACTGTAGGTACCGTGACCGAAATTCACGATTATTTACGGCTGCTTTATGCGCGTGCTGGTGACCCCGAATGTCCTGAACATGCTATTAAACTTGAAGCACAAACCGTCAGCCAAATGGTGGACCATGTGCTGGCCTTGCCAGATGACACCAAACTCATGATTTTGGCGCCGGTGGTCAGCAACCGCAAAGGTGAGCAACTTGATTTATTTGAGCAATTAAAATCACAAGGCTTTGTGCGACTGCGTGTTGATGGCCAAATTTACGAAGTGGATGCTTTGCCGCAACTGACCAAAACTACCAAGCATAGTGTTGATGTAGTGATAGACCGTATCAAGGTGAATGCTGATATGAAACAGCGTATCGCCGAATCATTCGAAACCGCCTTGCGCTTGGCTGAAGGTAAGGCGATTGCGCTAGAAATGGATGGCGGAAAAGAACATATTTTTTCAGCGAAATTTTCTTGCCCAGAGTGCGATTACTCTTTAGCTGAACTCGAACCACGCTTATTCTCCTTCAACAATCCTATGGGTGCATGCCCAACTTGTGACGGCTTAGGCAATATCAACTTTTTTGATCCAAAACGCGTTGTGGCATTTCCGCATCTCTCTCTTGCCGCTGGGGCAATTAAAGGTTGGGATAGACGCAACCAATTTTACTTTCAAATGTTATCGAGCTTAGCCGGCCATTATAATTTTGATTTAGACACCCCTTTTGAAAAGCTAGCCGAACCTATACAACAGATTTTATTGCACGGCAGTGGCAAAGAAATTATCAGCTTTAAGTACCTAAATGAACGCGGTGCTTTCTTTAGTAAATCGCATAGTTTCGAAGGTATTATTAATAATCTGAAACGTCGATATCATGAAACCGACTCCGCTACTGTGCGAGAAGAGCTTGCGAAATACCTTAATTCACAGAGCTGTCCAGACTGTGCTGGCACGCGCTTACGTAAAGAAGCACGTCACGTAAAAGTGGGTAACAAGAACATCCACGAAGTTTGCCAAGTACCACTGAAGTTAGCGCTTACTTTCTTTGATACCCTTGTCCTCACAGGCGCCAAGCTAGCCATTGCAGATAAGATAGTGAAGGAAATTAGCAACCGACTTAAGTTTTTAACCAATGTGGGATTAGAGTATTTATCGCTCTCACGTTCTGCAGAAACCCTCTCTGGCGGTGAGGCGCAGCGCATTCGTTTAGCCAGCCAAATCGGTAGCGGCTTAACTGGGGTCATGTACGTATTGGATGAACCTTCCATCGGTTTACATCAACGCGATAACGATCGCTTACTCGAAACTCTAAAACGCCTGCGTGATATTGGCAACAGCGTCATCGTGGTTGAACATGATCAAGATGCGATTATGGCTGCCGACTATGTGGTGGATATCGGACCTGGTGCTGGCGAACATGGGGGCCAAATTGTGGCCGAAGGTACGCCAGCAGAAATTAAAGCTAATGTGAATTCGCTCACGGGGGAATACCTAAGCGGCAAACGCCAAATCACCTACAACAAAAAACGCACACCGCCGAATCCGTCACGCTGGATTAAAATGAGCAATGCCACCGGCAACAACTTAAGAGACGTTACACTGAAATTACCGGTGGGTTTGCTTAGTTGCATTACAGGTGTGTCAGGTAGCGGAAAATCAACACTAATTAACGATACTTTGTACCGCATTGTGGCTCAGCACTTATACGGCAGCAGTACAGAACCAGCACCATTTGGTGAGATAGACGGTTTGGAGTTTTTCGATAAAGTCGTGGATGTTGATCAAAGTCCGATTGGCCGCACACCTCGTTCTAACCCCGCAACTTATACCGGCCTATTTACGCCGATACGTGATTTATTTGCAGGCGTACCTGAGAGCCGCGTTCGTGGTTACGGCCCTGGTCGTTACTCGTTTAATGTCAAAGGTGGTCGCTGCGAAGCTTGCCAAGGTGATGGTGTGATTCGGGTGGAAATGCACTTTTTACCCGACGTGTATGTGCCGTGTGATGTTTGTAAAGGCCATCGCTATAACCGCGAAACTTTAGAAATTCAGTTCAAGGGTAAGAACATACGCGAAGTACTAGAGATGACGGTTGAGCAGGCGCATGTATTTTTTAGTGCGCAACCAGTGATTGCACGTAAGCTCAAGACTTTACTCGATGTGGGCTTGGGGTATATCACATTAGGACAAAGTGCTACCACGCTATCTGGGGGTGAAGCGCAGCGCGTTAAATTGGCACTGGAACTCAGTAAACGCGATACTGGTCGTACACTATATATTTTGGATGAACCGACTACTGGACTGCATTTTGCCGACATCCAATTATTACTTGATGTAATTCACCGCTTACGTGATGCGGGTAACACCATCGTCATTATTGAACACAACTTAGATGTGATTAAAACTGCTGATTGGATTGTTGATATGGGTCCTGAAGGCGGTGATGGCGGAGGTGTGATTATCGCTGAGGGCACGCCAGAGCAAGTAGCGCTAAGCAATGAAAGCTATACTGCCCAATACCTGAAAATGATGCTATAGAAACAATGAAAACGATGAAAATTCCAAAAAAATATAGTGCCTTGCTGTTCGCTTTTCTGATGTCGCTACTCATGGCATCGCTAATGTCAGGAATACTGACTTTTGTTTTTACCGGATTAAGTGCGCAATTCTTTAATAATTGGGGGAATGGTTTTGTTCACGCTTGGCCTATTGCCTTTCCATCAATTTTGGTCATTGCGCCATTAGTCAGAAGAATGGTGTCCGCTTTAACCGAATAGGCTAGCGCGGCACTTCCACCATGTACATACGGGCCTCTATGGTTGCCATGCGCCTGTATAAATAACTAGTTGAACTGTGTTGGTCATAAAATCGTGGGTTGGGTATCATCACGGCCAATTTAGCCGCTTGCTCAGGGCTTAAATTAGAGGCACTGGTTTTGAAATAATGCCTAGCCGCCGCCTCTGCTCCAAATACGCCATTACCCCACTCGATGCTATTAAGATAGATTTCTAAAATACGATGCTTGCTGAGCATATTTTCCAGCATGACTGTAATCATCGCCTCTTCGGCTTTGCGCCATGGCGTTCGTTTAGTCGATAAAAATAGATTCTTGGCCAACTGTTGGCTGATGGTGGAACCGCCAGCGACAATCTTGCCTTTTTTAAGATTTTTTTCGTAGGCTTTTTGTATCCCTTCCCAGTCAAAACCTTCATGGTCTAAAAATTTAGCATCCTCGGCAGCGATGACCGCGCGCTTTAAATGGATAGAGATTTTTTTATAATCAACCCATTTATGCTTAAGCTCAGCATCTGGCTTTTTCTCTTGAATCACATCCAAGCGGTCTTCCATAAAAGCAGTAGATGATGGGTTAAACTTTACCCACCAACAGATATGCAAAAATATCCATAGCTGATAGAGAAACAGAATCGTAAAAAATAAAGCCATTCCGCGCGTCACATAGCCACCAAAGCTTATTGCATCAGCATCTTGCTTATTGTTAAGTAACCAGTTAATCACGTATTACTAGGTACTTTCTTTAATCATTAGCATTACCACTGGCGTCATCGGGCGAATGCCGCGCCAACCATAAAATGCTTCAGCTGCCTGCTCGACTAGCATACCTAATCCATCAACTACCTGAGCACTATGACTTCGCGCCAAGCACATAAACGGCGTTTCACGACCGTACATCATGTCGTAAGCTAAACAGTCTTGAGAAAAAATGGTCGAGGGCAATGGCAATGCGGTATCACTAAGGCCGGTTGAAGTGGCGTTAATGACAATGTCAAACTGCTGCGTGTGCAAATCATCTAACCCGCAAACGCAGACTGAGGTTTCCGTTTGCGCTTTCACCTTACTCAACATCGCCTCGGCCTTTGCCAAGGTACGATTTGTAATGACCAACAGAGCTGGCTTGCAAGCTAGCAAGGGATGCAACACGCCTTCAGCGGCGCCACCTGCGCCAATCAATAAAATCCGTTTGCCGGCGATTGGGATATGTAGATTATCCTCAATATCGCGCACTAAGCCCGCACCATCGGTGTTGTCTCCCACAATATCTACACCATTAAAACTTAAAGTGTTCACTGCGCCAGCATATTGCGCACGCGCGCTAAGCTTAGTTGCCAGTTGAAAAGCCTGCAGCTTAAACGGTACAGTAATATTCACGCCTTTGTAGCCAAGTTTGATGAGTTCGGAAATTTTTTCAACAAATCCGTCCAACGGCGCCAAGATTTTTTCGTAACTGATATCTTGTTTGGTTTGCTTGGCAAATGCCTGATGAATTAACGGCGATTTACTGTGCTCAATTGGATTGCCGATGACGGCATATTTATCGGTCACAGCTTAGTTTGTCCACGGCAAGTTGGCATGTTTCCAGCCATTAATCGTGGTGCGCTGCTTAAGCTCATTGGCTTCACCCTCAAAACCTTCCAGCATATTGTAGGCTTGGCTGTAGCCAAGTTGCTGTGCAACCACACTCGCATTGTGCGAACGCCCTCCAGTGCGACACATAAAGATAATCGTACGCTCTTTATCCACCGTGTCTGCAAGTTGCTTAGCAAAATCTGGGTTAGGCGCCATGCCGGGATAAAATGCCCACTCAATATTTAACGCCCCAGGCACGCGGCCTACTAAGGCCAACTCAGCCTGTGTGCGCACGTCAATCAACAAGGCTTGTTTGTTGGCTTGCAGTAAGTCAAACGCTTCACTCGGAGTCAAGGCCCCCGCATAAGGCAACCCCTGAGCTTGTCCGCGCTTTTGTGCTACCTGCAAAATTTCATCTGAACTACTCATACGGATACCCCATAAATTTAATCATTGGTATTTTACTTTCACTATTCTAATAGCAAGGACATAAAACCTGAAAAATATTCACATTACCTGCCACAACACTTAACGCACTAAATTAGAGCGTTAATTGTTGTTATTGCACCACTTTAGGGCGTTGAATTGTTCGCTATTACCTGTCCAATCAAAAAAAGCAGTGTTTTGGGGTTCTCATGATGGCACGTTTCCTGCTAATCTACTGTGTTGATTTTTTACATGATTTTATCTTAAAGTTTTAGGTAAGTTCTTTATGCTAAAACACACTCAAAATAGGAGATTCTGATGTCAGTGGCTAATGTAATGAAAATGGTAAAAGAAAACGACATTAAGTTTGTTGATTTTCGTTTTACGGATACTCGCGGTAAAGAACAGCACGTAACAGTGCCTGTTTCTCACTTTGACGAAGCTAAATTTACAGAAGGCCATGCGTTTGACGGTTCTTCCATTAGTGGCTGGAAAGGTATCCAAGCCTCTGATATGCAATTAATGCCAGACCCATCAACGGCTAATATCGATCCATTTATGGACGAGCCTACATTGATTTTAACTTGTGATGTAGTTGATCCAACAGACGGTAAAGGTTACGACCGTTGCCCACGTAGCTTAGCTAAACGTGCTGAAGCTTACTTAAAATCAAGCGGTATTGGTGATACAGCGTATTTTGGTCCTGAACCAGAATTCTTTATTTTTGATTCTATCAATTGGTCTGTGGACATGAGCGGTAGCTCAGTACGCATCAATTCCGAAGAAGCTGCATGGTCTTCAGGTGAAAAGTTTGAAGGCGGTAACACTGGCCATCGTCCAGGCGTAAAAGGTGGCTACTTCCCAGTACCACCAGTCGATTCATTGCAAGACGTTCGTTCAGCGATGTGTATTACCTTAGAAGCGATGGGCGTGCCTGTTGAAGTGCATCACCATGAAGTTGCAACGGCTGGCCAATGTGAAATTGGTACTAAGTTCAGCACCTTAACGCAACGTGCAGACTGGACTCAAGTTCTGAAATACGTTGTGCTTAACACTGCACATGCTTACGGTAAAACAGCGACATTTATGCCTAAACCTTTTGCTGGCGATAACGGCTCTGGTATGCACGTGCATCAATCTATCTGGAAAGATGGTAAAAACTTGTTTGCTGGTAACGGTTATGCTGGCTTAAGTGATTTCGCTTTGTACTACATTGGCGGCATTATCAAACATGCGCGCGCTTTAAATGCGATTACCAACCCAGGCACGAACTCATACAAACGCTTAGTACCGCATTATGAGGCGCCAGTTAAATTGGCTTACTCAGCTAAAAACCGTTCAGCGGCCATTCGTATTCCGTTTGTGCATTCTGAAAAATCACGCCGTGTTGAAGCGCGTTTCCCAGATCCAATTGCCAACCCATACTTAGCTTTCTCAGCGTTGATGATGGCGGGTCTTGATGGCGTTCAAAACAAGATTCACCCAGGCGAGCCAGCAACGAAAGATTTGTACCATCTTCCACCAGAAGAAGATGCATTGATTCCAACGGTTTGTTCATCATTAGAGCAAGCGCTTGAGCATTTAGATAAAGACCGTGAATTCTTAACGCGCGGTGGTGTATTTACTGAAGATTGGATTGACAGCTACATCGCACTGAAGATGGAAGAAGTCAACAAACTACGTATGACGCCACATCCAGTTGAATTTAGCTTGTACTACTCTTGCTAAGTCTTAACTAAGTTAATGTAACAAATAAAAAGGGGCGAAATTTTCGCCCCTTTTTATTTTTAAACTTAACCAATTAAAATTAGCTGCTGCCAAAGATATCGAGTCCCTTCCAAAAACTAATAGACCGCAAACTAAAAGTTGGTCTAAGTTTTGCTTTAATTCAGAGTATTATCATTGAACGCATTGTAAACGACATTATTATGGTCCAACCCACACCCAATCACTTTGCTGGCTTAGAACATCTAGCCACCGCCATTATCCTACTCGATGATGCGTGTCGGGTGGTGTATATGAACCCAGGTGCAGAAGTAATTTTTGCTTTTAGTGCCAAGCAAATCACTGGCATGCTAATTAGCGAAGTATTTCCTAATTGCGAAATTTTAATGCTAGCGGTACAAAATGCCATCGCACAACAAAGTCCGTTTCGTGAGCATGAGTTCGCAATCAGCACCCATCGCCAACAATCATTTGCAGTCACTTGCACAGTCACGCCAATCGACTCGCCTAATGCGTCTTTGATTTTAGAGTTTCAGCCGATGGATGCGCAGCTACGTATCGCGCGAGAAGAGCGTATGCTAATCCAACAACAAGCTAACGCAGAGCTATTACGCAACCTAGCGCATGAAATTCGCAATCCGCTAGGTGGCCTCCGCGGTGCGGCACAGCTACTGGAACATGAGTTACCATCGCCGAGCTTACGTGAATATACCCAAGTGATTATTAAAGAGGCGGATAGACTGCAGTCGCTGATGGACAGACTGCTGATTCCACATCGCGTCCCTAAATATCAGCCGACAAATATCCATGAAGTACTAGAACGGGTCAGAAGCTTGCTCTTGGCCGAATCGCCCAAAGGCATACTCATTAAACGCGATTACGACTTGAGTTTACCTGAGCTCATTGGCGACCGTGAAAAGCTGATACAAGCGGTACTCAACATTGCGCGTAATGCGGTGCAAGCCATGCAATCGCATCAAACCGCCAATAGTCAGATTACCTTTCGCACTCGCGCTGAGCGCCAAGTGACTTTAGTGCGTAAGCGCTATCGCGTGGCCATCAAGTTGGAAATTATCGACAACGGCCCAGGCATTCCTGCAGATATCCGTGACCGTATTTTTTACCCCTTAGTGTCGGGTAGCGAAGGTGGATCTGGCTTAGGTTTAACCTTGGCACAAACTTTTATTACCCAGCATCACGGTATGATTGAATGCGAAAGCGAACCGGGTCGCACCTGTTTTACTATTTTATTACCCATAGAAACCACGGCGGTTAAACCTGCCATCAGCACGTTATTAGAGAAGACAACATGAAACCAATTTGGAT
>CAIOPD010000123.1 GCA_903860085.1 uncultured Pseudomonadota bacterium | reverse complement strand
GTGTCGAGTCGCTTGCTTAGAAAAGAGCGTCCTGACATTACTCATCGTTATTGGAAGAACGTGTTGTGGTCACCTTCTTACTTCGCGGCATCCTGCGGAGGCGCTCCGCTGTCAGTGATTAAACAATACGTTGAAAATCAGAGAACACCAACATCATGAGCACCTCCGGAGCTCGCGCTATCCATCTCCGGGCTGAACCCCGAAGCTTTCCGCGCAAATCTTGGTAAAGAAACTGCCTATTCTTATAGACCAGATAACGTTATGTAGATTCTAGCCAGATCAAGCTAGCCATCCGGCCAGTGACGTTATCACGCCTAAATGAATAGAACCGATTGACTTCGCTGTAGGTGCAAAATTCTATATTGATGGTAGCGCCATAAATTTGGCTCACCCCAATGCTTTGCAAACGCTGCTTGGCTAATAAATAAATATCACAAAGCCATTTATCGGAATGTGGTTTAAAAGCGAGACTGGCATGTGGGTCTACTGCAACAAACTGCGTGCGCACATCATCCCCTACTTCAAAAGTTTGGGGACCGATTGCTGGACCAAGCCAAACTAAAACTTCGCTGGCAGGCACTCCCATTTCATTCACTGCCGCTTCAATGACTCCATCACACAAACCTCGCCAACCTGCGTGCACTGCTGCCACTACCGTTCCCTTAGTATCGCAAAGTAAAACTGGTAAACAGTCGGCAGTCATGGTGGCGCACACAATATTGGCAAGCCTACTATAAGAAGCGTCGGCGTCTTGCAAGCTACTGCTTGATGCTGCGTTAATTACTCCTATGCCATGAACTTGATTAATCCAAACTGGAGAGCTAGGTAAGTAAGGCGCTAGCAATTGTCGGTTGTGTTCTACAAAAACGTGATTATCACCAACATGCGCACCTAAATTTAGACTGGAATAAGGTCCGACACTAATTCCACCAACACGTGTCGTTTGCAAAGATTTAACATTAGCCGGTGCCGGCCAATTAGGCTGAATAAAGTCTAGTTGAAGCATGTTTGCTATGTTTCTTCGTCTGGTTCCACATCACCATCATCTTCAAGCTCGCCTTCATCGTCAGCGTATTCATCATCGTCAAACTCATCGTCATCTTCGTAATCTTCGTCGGCGAGATAGGGCTCTGTTCTGAGACCACCAAAACTTAACTCAAACTCTTCTTCGTCAACAGATCGCTCGTCTTCATGACGCATGGCTTCAAGCAGAGCTTTCATGTCATCCGCCAACTCAATTTGCCACTCCACAAACTCATCGGTTTCTGGGTGTAGCAATCCAAGTTTAATCGCATGCAAAGCTTGTCGCTTAAATCCATCAACCGCATCCCGAAGGGTTTGGGTCATAGCACGTATCGGCACGATGCCACGAAAACCATATACAGGATCACCCACCATAGGTGCTTTTAGGTGTTGCATATGCACACGAATTTGATGGGTACGCCCAGTTTCTAAATTGCAACGCATATAGGTTTGCACTGAAAAACGCTCAAGCACCTCATAACGAGTAACTGCTGGCTTACCAGATCGGTTAATGGCCATTTTTGTTCGTGAGCGTGGGTCTCGGCCTATCGGTTGATCGATGACCCCATTGCGCCAGATTTGTCCCCAAACAATGGCACGGTATTCGCGCTTAACAGTACGTGCTTGTAATTGACGGACTAAATTAGTTTGTGCAGCTAACGTTTTAGCCACTACCAACAAGCCACTTGTATCTTTATCCAATCGATGCACGATGCCTGCACGCGGTACATCTTTTAAATGTGGTGCATGAAATAGTAAAGCATTAAGCAAGGTGCCACTCCAATTGCCTGCGGCAGGATGCACCACCATACCGGCAGGCTTATTCACCACCAGAATGTGCTCATCTTCGTAAACAATATCTAAAGGGATGTTTTCTGCAGTAAAGGCGTAGCTTTCAGGTTTAACCTGAACCTGAACAACCACCTGCTCACCGCCCCATACCTTGGTTTTAGAGGTAGTAGCCGCAGCATCAACCATTACCAGACCTTCTTTGATCCAAGCTTGTAAGCGGGAGCGCGAGTGCTCTGGCAACATGCGTTGTAGGGCAACATCTAAGCGTAAGCCGCCTAAATCATGAGGAATAGTAAGAGATATACGAGTAGCGTCTGTCATCGGTTATAATTGTGCTTAATTCTTAAAGGTGGTTTTGGCATGAAGTATATCTTAGTTTTAATGTTTGCTTTGTTACTCAATGGTTGTGCGATCTTTGGCCCACCTTCTGAATTGGATGATACTAAAGGCTGGACCGCTGAGCGCATCTATGCTGAAGGTGCAGACAAGATGCTTAATAAAGAATATGACAAAGCTATTGTTTACTTTGGCAAGCTTGAGTCACGCTATCCTAATGGTCGCTTCGCAGCGCAAGCGCAACTTGAAATCGCCTATGCGCAATACAAAAAACAAGATCCTATATTATGTGTAGCTGCTGCAGATCGCTTTATTAAACTGCATCCAAATCATCCTAACGTTGACTACGCTTACTACTTAAAAGGCTTAGCCGTTTTTAACGAGCGCGGTGTCCTCGAAAAACTAAGTAAACAACAAATCAGTGACCGCGACCCCCGCTCACTTCGTGACTCTTTTGCCACATTTAAAGAGTTGGTTAGCCGCTACCCAAACAGTAAATATGTAAAAGATGCCTCGCAACGTATGGTGTATTTAGCAAACAGCTTGGCAGAGCATGAGTTACACGTAGCGCGCTATTACATGAAACGCCAGGCTTATTTAGCCGCCGTCAACCGCAGTAAATATGTGATTGAATTTTACCCAGAATCACCTAGCGTAGAAGAAGCTTTGATTATTATGATCAGTGCCTATGACTTACTAAGCTTAGATGATCTAAAAGCCGACACCCTACGGGTATTAAAAACCAATTACCCTAACAGCGCGTTCTTAGGCAAAAATGCCCCTGCTGATGAACGTGTATGGTGGAAATTCTGGGAGAGTTTGTACTAATACTTCACAAAGATAGCGCGCATTAAGCGCGCCATCTTTCCAATCACAACGCTAGCGTTTATACACTAGCGTTTTTTTGCGCTTCTATCTTTATCTTCAACAATCTTCTTGGCCTTCAATTCAGCTCTGTGCGCAGTTTTACGACGACGCATACTGACAATTCCTTCACCAGGCTTACGTTTATCATCATCTTCAGCAAACGGATTGCTGCCTTGTTTATATTGAACACGTAGCGGTGTGCCAGATAACTGAAAGGTTCTACGGAACGTCTTTTCTAAGAAACGTGTATAAGCGTCTTTGACTCCATCCACATGGTTACCATGCACCACCACAATAGGTGGATTACTGCCACCCTGATGGGCATAACGAAGCTTTGGACGGATACCACGACTGATTGGTGGTTGATGTTGCTGCACCGCATCAATTAACACACGAGTAAGTTGTGGTGTTGAAAGTTTGGCAAACGCAGCTTTAAAAGCCACATCTACTGAGGTAAACAGCTCAGGCAATCCTTTCTTACGTAATGCAGAAATGTAGTGAAATTCAGCAAAATCCAAGAACATTAACTTACGATCTATTTCACGTTTAACCCAATCTCGCTCCTCTTCCTTGAGGCCATCCCACTTATTAATTGCCACAACTAAGGCGCGACCAGCTTCTAAGATGTAGGCAGCAACGTGCGCATCTTGTTCGGTGATACCTTCCTGCGCATCAACCACCAAGATGACAACATTAGCTTCTTCAATTGACTGTATGGTTTTAATAACAGAGAATTTTTCTACTGCTTCCAATACTCGCCCACGCTTACGCACGCCAGCCGTATCAATCAATGTGTAGTGCTTACCATTTTTTTCTAAATCAATTGATATAGAGTCACGCGTAGTGCCAGGCTCATCAAAAGCAATCACACGATCTTCACCTAACAAAGCATTGACCAGTGTAGACTTTCCTACATTAGGACGGCCAACAATGGCGACCTTAGGCACACGATCTGCGGTGTAGTCTTCTTCTGGCTCAGGCTCAACCTCTTGAAAACTCTCCAAAGCCAAATCGATAATGTCTTTAACACCCTCGCCATGTGCAGATGATATAGAAAGAGGATCGCCTAAGCCCAATTCATGGAACTCAGCACTCACCACTGCTTTATTCATGCCTTCAGTTTTATTTACCGCGAGCAATACTGGACATTTACAGCGACGTAAACGATTCGCCACTTCCATATCTTGAGGAGTTGCGCCTTGACGACCATCCACAATAAATATAATCACATCGGCTTCATCAATGGCTAATAGAGTTTGCACCGCCATTGCTTTTAAAATACCACTATCTGTATTTGGCTCAAAACCACCAGTATCAACCACTAAATAAGGTTGGCTCGCACCAACACCTCGTCCGTAGTGACGATCGCGTGTTAATCCAGGCAAGTCAGCGACTAACGCATCACGACTTTTGGTTAATCGATTAAATAATGTGGATTTGCCGACATTGGGTCGGCCAACCAGAACAATGGTAGGTAACATACGAGCCTTCTAAATAGTGCTTAAGTTAAATAAATTTAACTTATTAATATGAACTTAAGCTGCTATAGCTAAGTAATTCTTGAACCACTCAGGCAAAGCCTGAGTTTTTTTATTTGACTTGAATCGCGTAAACGCCACCATCGCGAGCTTGTGCTAGCAAGGTGTTGCTGTTAATCAGCGTCATTTTTGGCATAATTTGACTACTATTCGTTTTGACTCTAGCCGCAATTGCGCCGTCTTCACGATTTAAAAAATGCACATAACCTTCCACGTCGCCAACTGCAACTAAACTGCCCATCGGCACTGGCGTCGAGAGTTGACGATTTTTAAGTGCTGCTTGGCGCCAATAAGTTTTGCCTGTTGCATAATCCAAGGCATATACAGAACCAATCGCGTGAGATACGAAAATACGCGCATCTTCAGCATCTAACCCAGTTAGACTTGAAATATCTCGGTTCCAAACCACACGGCCTGAATTTCTATCCACTGCAGCCACCCGACCTTGATACGCTACTGAGTACACCAATGGACCGTCCACGACTGGCAGGCTTGTAATGTCAGCAATACGTTCAATCTCAGTAACCCCTTTAGGTTGTGCCACTGAAGCTTCCCATAATCCTTTGCCATTGTCGGCGCGAACTGCTACCAGCTTACCACCGGCAAATCCCGCATAAACCACTCCCCCATCAACCACCAAACCTGCAGAACTTCTCAATGTGAGCGCTGGACTTGTTCTGTCATATACCCACTTACGGCTACCGTCACTAGCATTAATACCAAAAATACGGCTATCGCCAGTACGTACGATGACCAAGCCATCAAAATACTTAGGTGGACTTAGAGCTTCGCTACTTAGCTTAGATTTCCATTGCATTTTACCAGCTAGATCAAAAGCATAAACCACGCCGCGCTGCGTACATACCATTACTAAGCTGCCGCCGACACCCACCCCACTAGAAAGATTTTCACCAGCATTCACGCGCCATAATTGTTTACCAGTAACGGCATCAAACTTAACAACGTCACCATTAGCAGCTGCTACATACGCATAACCTGCTTCAACTACAGGGGTGAATGCATAACCACCCGCATCGCCTACTTTGGCTTGCCATACGACATTAGCACTAGAGGTGGCTTTAATTTCCGTCAAGGCCTCTGGTGGATCTGAAGCCTCATGACCAAAAATACGATCAGAAATATCGGTTTTAAGATCGGTAATACTGCTACAAGCGTTTAAGAGCAATAAACTCGAAAGTAAAATTGGATTAAAATACTTTTTGATAGACTTTATGGACAAAAAACTATACTCCAGCCAGATTTGGTGCTACCAACTCAATGTCAGCACCAATGGTTAATTGCAAATAGTAACTAGCGACTTCTTGTTTAAGCAATGATGACTTAACCTAGCGACTCTAACTTTTGTTTTGTAAGTGCGCGGTATTTACCTTGAGGATCTAACTTAGCCAAAGCTTCTTGATAAGCTAGCTTAGCCTCAGTCGCTTTCCCCATACCAACCAAAATGTCGCCTTTTAAATCAGCAAATAAACCATCAAAACCAGCATCATGTTTAGCCGCCAGCAATTTAAGTGCGCCGTCAGTATCTTTTTCCTCTGCTAATATATTAGCTAATTGCAAGCTAGCTAAAGCCGCCACCGAAGTTTCCTGCGCGTGACTCACTGTCCAAGTTAGCTGTTCTTTTGCACTTTTTGCATCACCTGCTTGATAGTTAGCTTTAGCTGCAAATAGAGCTGCACGCCCAGCGTACGGGGTTGCACTATACTTTTCCATCAATGCGGCAGATTTACCCTGAATTGCTTTTAAGTCTTTTTCATCAGTCACTAACAACTCTTGATACTGGGTTGATGCAGCAACGGCTTGATTACTTTTGTAATAGGTCCAGCCTTGAAATACTGCATAAGCCAATAGTGCGGCCAAGGCAGCGTTAATAAGCAATTTTCCGTAGAGTTTCCACCACGCTTTAAATTCATCTAACTGTTCTTGCTCTTCTAGATCGTATGCCATTTCTTTTCCTAAACTCCACTTATCGTAAGTTAATTTTTATATTTTTTAAGGCTTTTAAACGCATAAACTAAGCCGCTTTTTTACCAGGAATGGACGCCAATAAATTGCGTGTGTACTCATGTTGTGGTTGCCTGTAAATATCTACAACCGAGCCCTGCTCTACTACTTTACCTGCGTTCATCACCACGATATCGCTTGCAATATGGCGTACAACTCGCAAATCATGGCTAATAAACACGTAGCTCAAATTCATTTCCTGCTGCAATTCTTTTAATAACAGCAATATTTGCGCCTGTATTGATACATCTAGTGCTGATACAGGTTCATCACATACCACTACTTTTGGTTGCAACACTAAAGCCCGCGCTATACCAATACGCTGTCTTTGCCCCCCAGAAAATTCATGCGGATACTTTTGCATATCTGCTTCAGTAAGTCCAACACGCTTTAGCATAGTTATCACTTGCTGTTGTTGAGTCGCTTGATTGCCTATTGCGTGAATTAGCAACCCTTCACCTACAATTTCACCCACACGCATGCGTGGATTTAGCGAAGCAAATGGATCTTGAAACACCATTTGTAGATCTTTACGTGCCACTCGGAGTTCTTTACCGCTCATTTTGGACAAATCTTGTCCCGAAAACAGCACTTCTCCACTATCCAAGGGTTGCAATTGTAACAGACAACGTGCCAAGGTGGATTTACCACTGCCAGATTCCCCAACTACAGCTAAGGTACTTCCGCGGCGCAAACTGATACTGACATCATCTAGCGCTTTGACCAAGGTTGTACCAAAACCAAATTTACCGCTTCTCTGAGTATAGGTTTTTACTAAATTGTTCGCGACTAAAACGTTATCAGTCATAACTGCTCTTCCTCTAGCATCGCTTCAGGAGACAACTCGTCCAACCAACGATAGTCAATCGGTTGCAAGGGTTTTATACCATCGACATCTGGCACACACGCCAACAAAGCTTTTGTGTAAGGATGCTGAGGATGATTTAATACGTCCGACTTAGTGCCAGACTCAACAATTTTTCCTCTAAACATCACTACTACATTGTCAGCAATGTCAGCCACTACACCAAAATCATGAGTAATAAATAACATACCCATATTCATGCGATTTTTAAGTGAATCAAGCAGTTTAAGTATTTGGGCTTGCACGGTTACATCAAGCGCGGTGGTAGGTTCATCAGCGATGAGCAATTGAGGCTCGCAAGCAATACTCATTGCAATCATGACGCGTTGCCTCTGCCCACCGGAAAGCTCATCAGGATAACTATTGGCACGATCAACTGGAATACCGACCATTTCTAATAAACTGGCTATTCTAATTTTGAGGGCAGCACCCTTTAATCCCAAATGTGTCGTAAGACTTTCACCAATTTGATAACCTATTGTGAGCACTGGATTTAGCGATGTCATCGGCTCCTGAAAAATCATGGCAATTTTGGCACCACGAATTTTGCGCAGACTTTCCGCATCAAGATGCGCAAGATTACGTACACCTAACTTCGCATCATTAAATAGCACTTTTCCGCTACTTAATTGCAACTGCTTTGACAACAACCCCATCACTGACAATGCGGTTAAACTTTTTCCACTACCGGACTCACCTACGACACAGGTTGTTTTACCAGCTTCTATACAAAAGCTAACATCATTTACTAGATAATGACTAGGCGACTTTTTGGACGCTACGCTAACATGCTCAAGCTGGAGCAATGGACAGCCACTACTTATATTATCAACACTTGATTTAACGGTCATGGTCTACTCAGTTATATAGATGGTTTACTGGCTACGGTGCGTAACCAAGTGCTTAATCGCCTCATCAATACTACATAGTAATTGCTCGCCGCTAGCCTGCATAGGCTTTAAAATCACCTGTTGCTGAGCCACTTCATCATCGCCCAATATCAAGGCGAATTGGGCTTGGCTTCTATCAGCTTTTTTCATTTGTGATTTAAAACTACCGCCACCAGCGTGCAATACCACTTCAATTTCGGCATTACGTAATAGTTCGGCAATCTTAAATGCTTGTTGTTCCGCTAAATCACCCACATTAACCAAATAAACCTGCGGAGCATCGGAGGCGCTAACGCCATATTCTTGCATCAACAAGAATACTCGTTCCAAACCGACACCAAAACCACATGCAGGCGTTGCGTTCCCACCTAAACGCTCAACCAAAGCATCATAGCGTCCACCACCGGCAATCGTGCCCTGTGCGCCCAATTTAGTGGTCACCCATTCAAACACCGTACGATTGTAATAATCCAAACCCCGCACCAATCGCGCATTAATCAAATAAGCCACACCAGATGCATCTAATAATGCACATAATCCATCAAAATGTGCGCGGCTTGCTTCACCTAAACTATCAATGAGCTTGGGGGCAGCTTCGCACAAGGCTTGCATGCGTGGATTTTTACTATCTAAAATACGTAAGGGATTTGTATACAAACGACGTTTAGCATCTTCATCTAATACATCTAAATGCTGTTCAAAATATTGAATCAACGAGCTTCGATAGGCAGTGCGTTCATGCGCATCGCCTATGCTGTTAATTTGCAACGCTACATCGACGATTCCTAACTCACGCCACAACCTAGCCAACAATACAATTTGTTCCGCATCTACCTGCGGACTATCAAAACCAAAAGCCTCTACACCAACTTGATGGAACTGGCGCTGACGACCCTTTTGCACATTCTCGTGCCTAAACATAGCGCCACTATACCAAAGCCTTACTGGGCCGTTATAAGTTAAGTTATGCTCGACTACTGCCCGCACACAACCGGCAGTGCCTTCTGGACGTAAGGCCAAATGATCACCATTTAAATGATCTTCCCATGCGTACATTTCTTTCTCGACGATATCTGTATGTTCACCTACAGACCGCACAAATAAATCAGTAGGCTCTACCAAGGGCATACGTATATTTTTATATCCGTATTGGGATAGCACCCGACGGGCTGTATCTTCAAGCCTAAACCACAATGCTGTATGATCAGGCAAAATATCGTAAAAACCTTTGATGCTTTGAAATTTAGCCGGCTTCAGGACTTTAGCTTCAGATTTTTTTGTATTTTGGACTATTTGAGTTTGTTTTTCTTGGTCAGACATTATGCGATTACTTTGATTGGAATAGTTTTGTTGATTGGGCTAGAGGCGGCCTGATGTAGCTTACCTCCTAGCGCATAGTGTGTCTGGACGTAGTCTTCGACAATTGCTTGGAATTCTTGGGCAATATGATCACCTTTAAGTGTTACCGTTTTTTCACCATCAACGAATACTGGTGCGACTGGGGTTTCTCCGGTACCTGGCAAGCTAATACCAATATTCGCAAGCTTAGATTCGCCAGGACCATTTACGACACAACCCATCACAGCCACATTCATATTTTCCACTCCAGCGTAATTTTCGCGCCATAGCGGCATTTGATTGCGCAAATAAGTTTGGATTTGCATTGCCAACTCTTGAAAATAGGTTGAGGTCGTGCGACCGCATCCAGGGCAAGCCGTCACCAATGGAGTAAAAGAACGGATGCCCATCGTTTGTAAAATTTCTTGTGCCACAATCACTTCTTTCGTGCGTGATTCATTAGGCTCAGGGGTCAGTGAGACACGTATGGTATTGCCTATACCCTGTTGTAGCAGTAAAGCGAGCGCTGCGGTGGAGGCGACAATACCTTTAGATCCCATACCGGCTTCGGTTAGACCCAAATGCAAGGGGTATTGGCTACGTTGCGCTAAATCGCTATACACCTTAACTAAGTCCTGCACATTGCTGACTTTGCAGGAAATAATAATTTGATTGGGTGCTAGACCTAAAGCGACTGCTTGTTCAGCACTTTCCAGTGCCGATTGAATTAAGGCTTCACGCATGAGCGCAGCTGATGACAAAGGCTCTGCCAGCTTAGCGTTATCATCCATCATTTGCGCCATTTTGGCTTGATCAAGACTGCCCCAATTAACTCCAATACGCACAGATTTTTGGTAATGAATCGCAGCTTCTATCATCGCAGCAAACTGCTCATCCCGCTTAGTGCCTTTACCGACATTGCCTGGATTAATACGGTACTTAGCTAGTGCCTGTGCGCAATCAGGATATTGCGCTAATAGTTTATGGCCGTTGTAATGAAAGTCTCCAACCAAGGGTACATTGCAACCCAAAGCATCTAAGCCGCGCCGCACATTGGCTACCTGAGCCGCAGCCTCAGGAGAATTGACAGTAATGCGGACCACTTCGCTACCCGCTTGCCATAACGCATACACTTGTTTGATTGTGGCTTGCGCATCAGCTGTATCAGTATTGGTCATGCTTTGCACTACCACTGGCGCACAGAGCGTACCGCCCACTCCTCCACCCACTGGAACATGACCAATCATCACCTGCAATGTCCTACGGGGGTGATTTAAGTGCATTAAAGGACTACTCTCAGAAGCGATGTTCAACATTTATTCCAAAGTTAGGCGGGCAACATTATTTTGCGTAGAGGCAGTCAAATCGACTGGCTTATCTAAGAACGTTAAACGTGTAGCTTTAGCATTACCGATCCATACTGATAATGGCGCCTCACCCTCAAAAGTTTCTGTACTTCCCGCAGCTAGCTTCTTCTCAAAAACAACCTTACCTGACTTATCTTTAGCCTGCATCCAGCTTGACTCAGTACACACCACAGTCACTTTTTTTGACATGATGCTCGGCACATTTCCTCTAGCTTCAACTTTGGCCGGCACCTCCAATTTAACTACTGATTTAGGTTCTGCGAGAACAGCTACTGGTGTTGCTGAATTTGAATCAGCTGACGCTAAATTTGCATTAGGCAAATTTAAGACCTCCGCATTTGATCCAGTTAAGCGTTCTGCAGCAGGCAAAGCTATTTCTGGCAACGGCTGTTCTACCACTAAATGTTCAGTTGCATTTAACTTTTCCACTGCCGGTTTTTGAGACTTTGGCATGTAAGCAAACCATAACAACACTAATACCATCAGCACAACGCTACCTATTACGTACTTAAACCATAAATGATTGCCTTTAGTTGGCATCTCAAAGTGCATAGATGACTGTACGAGAATTGCGTCAGGCAACCTATCAGGCACTTGGGCACGGTAGATTGCCAATAACGGTTCCGCATCCAAATCTAAAAGACGTGCGTAATTGCGAATAAAACCACGTGTTACCATGGGATCTGGCAAAGCGGCAAAGTCACTATTTTCCAAGTCAACAACTTGCTTAAGACTTAAACGTAGCGTGTTAGAAACATCTTGATGCGTAAGTTGTTTAGCTTCTCTGGCCACAGCCAATCTTCCACCTAGTGTGCTGGGCTCCGTTTGCTGTATCAACTCATTTACTACCAATTTATCTTCCATTGTTATTTTCCGTTTTGCAAAGTCACTTTAGCCGCAACCACGTCATTATTAAACTGCATGCTTTCAAGTTGATAAGCTCTATAAGCCGATAATGGCACTAATTGTAAGGTTTTATTACGCAATGAACTTACACTAGCTTTCATTGCAACAACTCAATGGGAATGCGCTTAGCTACACGTTGCGTTTTATCTAGCACTTTACCCGCTAGTTGACCGCAAGCAGCATCAATATCTTCACCGCGGGTTTTACGGACAGTTACCACATAGCCAGCCTGCATTAAAATATCACGGAATACACGAATGTGACTGACTTTAGACGTGTCATAACCACTGTTTGGAAATGGATTAAATGGAATCAAATTAAACTTGCATGAGACGTTCTGCACCAACGCTAGTAACTCGTAAGCATGCTCGGCAGTATCATTAACGCCATCAAGCATCACATATTCAAAGGTAACAAAATCACGAGGCGCTTTTTCTAAATAGCGATTACAAGCAGCCATTAATTCTTTTAATGGATATTTCTTGTTAATTGGCACCAACACATCACGTAACGCGTCGTTTGGCGCATGTAAACTAACCGCCAGTGCAACAGGGCAATCCTCTTTTAATCTATCCATCGCTGGCACTAAGCCTGATGTTGATAATGTCACACGACGGCGACTTAATCCGTAAGCACTATCATCTAACATAATTTGCATGGCGGTCACTACATTATCGTAGTTTGCCATCGGTTCGCCCATACCCATCATTACGACATTACTAATAATGCGGTCAGAAATCGGCAATAGATCATAACCACTTTCTTGTCTTAGGGATTGATTAGCAATTGCTAACTGTCCAATAATTTCTGAAACACTTAAGTTGCGATTAAAACCCTGACGACCCGTAGAACAAAATGTGCACTCCAAAGCGCAACCTACTTGCGAGGAAATGCACAGCGTGCCCCGTTCATCTTCTGGGATAAATACGGTTTCTATACTATTGGCGGCATCCGTTCCAATTAACCATTTGCGAGTACCGTCATTAGAAACCAACTCAGACTGTACAGCAGGTAAAGCAATTGTCGCCTCTGACGCTAATTTTTCGCGTAATACTTTTGCAATGTCGGTCATCTGCTCAAAATCATGCACCCCAAAATGATGCATCCAGCGCATTAACTGCTTTGCTCGGAACGGCTTCTCGCCGCGTTCGGCAAACCATTGTGCCAGTTGTGGTTGATTGAAGTTGAGTAGATTAACCAAAATTGTTTTTTACCTTATTAACGAATACTACTTACCGAAAAAGTAAGCGATTTCAATTGCAGCATTTTCTGCTGAATCTGAACCATGCACAGCATTAGCATCAATGCTTTCAGCGAAATCAGCACGGATTGTTCCAGCAGCAGCTTCTTTTGGGTTAGTTGCACCCATTAAATCACGGTGCACTTGCACTGCGTTTTCGCCTTCTAGGGCTTGAATCATCACAGGACCTGAAATCATGAATTTAACTAAATCACCAAAAAATGGTCGTGCAGCGTGAACTGCATAAAAGCCTTCTGCTTCAGCTTGTGATAATTGCGCCATTCTTGCAGCTACAATTTTTAAACCTGCATTTTCAAAACGTGTGTAGATTTTACCGATTACATTTTTTGCTACTGCATCAGGTTTGATGATAGAAAGCGTGCGTTGAACAGCCATAACAACTCCATTAAATTAACTTATTGAAAAGAACGATAAAATACCATTTTTGGCACTTAAAATAAACCTACATTTTGCGATAGTTATTTACAATAAGATTGTATAAAAGCTTTCACTGTGTGGCAAAATCCCAGAGTGATGAATATTCTTGATGATTCAGTTCAATTGATATCGGCTACCTGCCCTGCATGTGGCTTACTTTGTGATGATCTGCTCGTAAGCAACTCCACGCCAATATCAGTTAAAAATGGTTGTCCAAAAAGCCAAATTTTCTTTACACAAGCCGCTTTAAATACTAGCCCCAGCATGTTTGGAGTGGATTGCAATCTGAATATGGCAGTCAAAGCTGCCGCAAAAATTTTACATGACAGCAACCAGCCTTTATTTGCCGGTTTAGGTACAGAGGTTCAAGGCATGCGTAGCGTGATGGCTTTGGCCGAGAAAGCAGGTGCCACACTTGATCATATGCATAGCGAATCTACAGTACGCAACACATTAGCCATGCAAAATAGTGGCTGGCAAACCACCACACTGACTGAAGTTAAAAACCGCGCCGATCTGATTGTAGCCATTGGCACTGATATCGTTACTAGCCATCCGCGTTTTTTCGAAAAGCTGGTATGGAACGCTGATAACTTATTTAACAAAACCACCCCTGAGGTAATTTTCTTAGGGGCAACTGGCAATACCAGTGCTGGCATTTCACCAGATGGCCACACACCTACCGTCGTGGCAGCCGAAACTGAGTACTTGCCAGCCATTATGAGCGCCTTAAATGCAATGGCGCACAACAAAAAATTAGACGCTCACGAAATTGCTGGGGTGAGATTGACTGAATTAAAAGCCGTGCTTGAAAAAATAAAAGCCGCTAAATATGCAGTAATCGTTTGGTCAGTCGGCTGTTTAAAAATCACCCATGCAGAACTCACTGTGCAAAGTATTACCCAACTTATCGCCACGCTTAATGAAAACACCCGAGTCACAGGACTGCCACTCAACTCCGGGGACGGAGACTCTAGTATTAACAATACGAGCGCTTGGCTAAGCGGCTACCCAACGCGTAACCGATTTAATGTACACCAACGTGGCGGTGAGTTTAGTTACGACACCTATCACTTCTCCACCCAGCAACAATTGAACAATTGCGATGCGCTATTATGGATTAGCACCTTTAATGCTTACACCCCTCCGAGTGGCGTGACACCGACAATTGTTATCGGCCACCCCGATATGCAATTCACACAAGCCCCAGATGTATTTATTCCAGTTAGCATTCCAGGCTTAGATCATGCTGGCACGATGTTCCGTATGGATAGTTCAGTGGCCTTACCGCTTAAATCGTTGCGTAAGCAGGTCTTACCAGCATTAAGTGATGTGCTTAGGCAAATTGAGACGTTGTTAGCATGATTACCCAGCTTAAAAATGGCAAGCTTTACGATCCAACTAACGGAAAAGACGGCGTGGTTCAGGATATTTATATTCGAGGCGGGCGTATTATTGCCAAGCCCAGTAGTACTGAAAAAATATCACATACTGTTGACCTGAGTGGGAAAGTCGTCATGGCCGGTGCCATTGATATGCATAGCCATATCGGCGGTGGGAAAATTAATATTGCGCGCATGATGTTGCCGGAATTTCAGGAATCACGCCGCTATAGCGAACCAGAAGCACATATCTGCAGCCCTAACTGTAGTCATCATGCTACTCCGAGCACGACTGAAACTGGCTTTCGCTACATAGAAATGGGATACACCGCAGCTTTTGAACCCGCCATGATGCCAATCAATGCTAGACAGGCGCATCTAGAAATGGCAGATACGCCCATGATAGACAAGGGTGGCTACGCCATGCTTGGCAATGATGACTATTTCTTAAGATTGTTAACCGCAGGCAAAGACCAAAAAGCCATTAACGATTATGTGGCTTGGACGTTGCACGCTACGCAAGCTATTGGCATTAAGGTGGTCAATGCAGGTGGCATTAGTGCGTTTAAGTTTAATCAACGCAAGCTCGACTTAGACGAAGCGCACAGCTATTACCAGGTTTCAGCACGCGACATTCTGAAAAGTTTAAGCCGCGCCGTGTATGACTTAGGTATCGCCAAACCTTTGCATGTGCATTGCAATAACTTAGGTGCCGCTGGCAACTTTGAGACTACGTTAAAAACTATAGAAGCAGCCGACGGCCTGCCTATGCACCTAACCCATATCCAGTTTCATAGCTATGGCACGGAAGGTGATCGTAAATTTTCATCGGCAGCAGCCGAAATTGCACAAGCTATCAACAAGCATAAAAATATCAGCGCTGATGTCGGCCAGATTCTTTTTGGCCAAACTGTCACAGCCTCTGGCGATAGCATGATGCAACAAATCAACGCCAAACACGCTAATCCTAAAAAATCTGTGATTATGGATATTGAGTGCGATGCAGGTTGTGGTGTTGTGCCTTTTAAGTACCGTGATCAGAATTTTGTTAACGCACTGCAATGGGCAATAGGCTTAGAAATATTCCTCTCAGTTAACGATCCGTGGCGCATATTTTTAACGACCGACCATCCTAATGGCGCACCATTTACTAGCTACCCACATCTTATCCGTTTATTGATGGATAAAAGCTTCCGCAATGAAGCTTTTGCTAAGCTAAATTTAGATGCGCAAGCCATGAGTAATCTTAAAAGCTTAGCCCGCGAGTATAGTCTTTATGAAATTGCCATTATGACTCGCGCGGGGCCAGCTAAACTTATCGGAATGCATGATCGTGGGCATTTGGGCGTTGGCGCTGGTGCTGATATTGCTGTATATAACGAACAAGAGGATCGCGAGGTCATGTTTTCTAAGCCGGCTTATGTGTTTAAAGATGGTGAAATGGTGGTACAAGCTGGCAAGGTCGTTAAAGTGACTTGGGGGGCAACTTATACCGCCAAGCCGGAGTTTGATATAGCTGTAGAACAAGACTTAAAGCAATATTTTGACCGCTACCACACCATTCAGTTAGCTAACTTTAAGATTGATGCTTCTGAAATCAGTCAAGATGGCCGTGGTAGGATTATTGTAAGTAAGCAACATCCAATAAGAAGCTAAAGGGGAGTAACTATGACTAGATTATATGGCAAAGAACACCGTGATATTCAAGATGAATTTGGCACTAGGAAGATGGCTGACCGCGTAGAGGAACTTGTCTGCCGTACTGAGTTTGATGACGAAGCCAAAGGCTTTATCGAGCATGTTGATATGTTCTTTTTATCTTCAGTTGATCATCAAGGTCGCCCTACAGTTTCTTACAAAGGCGGCGATGTCGGCTTTGTTAAAGTACTTGATTCGACGACGTTGGCATTTCCTAGTTATGATGGCAATGGCATGTTTTTTTCTATGGGAAACATCAGCCAAAACCCACAAGTAGGTTTACTATTCATCTCCTTCTCTACGCCGCATCGCATGCGTGTGCAAGGCACTGCCACCATTTCCCGTGACGATCTGCTGATGGCTGAATATAAAGAAGCAGATTACATCGTGCGCGTTAAATTATCTGAGTTTTGGCAGAATTGTCCACGTTACATCCATCAAATGACGAAAGTAAGAGATTCACGCTACGTACCCCGTATGGATTGTGATACACCATTAGCCGGCTGGAAGAGACTAGATTTAGTGCAAGATGTAATACTAACCAAAGACTTGCAGCAAGCCGAGGTGGAAGGCCTCATTAATATTGAAGAGTGGGTAGGTAAAATAAAAAGCGGCGATCCTACTGCCTAAGTTTGGCTATTAAACTTCATGATTATTAATAATATACAAATTGATGATACCTTTGCTGAAGCATTCAATATGCGAGCCACAAGGGTCATCCTAACTGCGCAAAATCTAAAATGGGCCTACCATGCCGCCAATGCCATGACGGGGTTCGCCACCTCTGTGATCGGTTGTGGCGTAGAAGCTGGTATAGAGGGCGAACTTGGCGAAACGGAAACGCCTGATGGCAGGCCGGGCGTTTCCGTCTTGTTATTTGCGATGGGTAGCAAAGTGCTCATGCAACAACTTGAAACACGCATGGGGCAATGTGTACTCACCTGTCCCACCGCTGCTGCGTTTGCCGGAATCAACAGTGAAGATCAAATTAATCTAGGTAAAAATTTACGCTTTTTTGGAGATGGCTTCCAAACATCCAAACTCATCGCGGATAAACGCTATTGGCGCGTGCCAGTGATGGATGGCGAATTTTTATGTGAAGAAACTACCGGTATGGTTCGCGCCATTGGCGGCGGAAACTTTCTTATTTTAGCCACATCCCAATCTTTAGCGTTGGCCGCGGCAGAGGTTGCCGTTGAAGCGATGAAAAAAATTCCTAACGTTATTATGCCATTTCCAGGAGGAGTAGTTCGCTCAGGCTCCAAGGTCGGCAGTAAGTATAAAACCATGTTCGCCTCTACCAACGATGCCTTCTGCCCCACACTTAAAGGTGTTACTAACAGTGAACTATCTACTGAGATTGAAAGCGTGATGGAAATTGTCATCGATGGCTTAAGTTTTGAGGATATTGCCAGCGCCATGCGGGTAGGTATCACTGCGATATGCCAACTCGGCGAAAATAGTGGGGTAAAACGTATTTCTGCCGGCAATTATGGGGGTAAATTAGGCCCACATCACTTTAAGTTGCAAGAAATTATGCAAGCTGAAAACGTATGAGCACGTTAAGTTTACGTTTAAAAAAAGATCTAGCGCATAGCTTAAACTGTGCTGCCCTTACCCCGGAAAATTTGGTAGGAAAATCTATTCCAGAAATTGCCAGTCTAATGTTAAGTGATGGACGCAACCAGCTTCGTGTAGATGAAGTATTTGAAATTAGCGGCCAACCCATCACGAATGGATTGCAAACGATTAATTTTAAAGACAGTAGCCGTAAGCTTGATTACCTAGGTGCGCATATCACTAGCGGAAGTCTTGATATTACTGGTGATGTTGGCGCCTACTTAGGCTTTAATTTAAACGGAGGCACAATTCACTGTCACGGCAATACTGCTGCATTTGCTGCTTGCAATATGGCTAAAGGTTTACTGATGATTGACGGCGATACTGGCGAATTTCTTGGTGGCGGTTCTGCAGGACAGCGCAAAGGCATGCGAGGAGGCACGGTGTTAGTTAAAGGAAATGCTGGTGACCGTGCCGGCGATCAGATGCGACGTGGACTGATATTAATTGAAGGTAATGCGGGCGACTACTGCGCTAGTCGTATGATTGCTGGCACCATTGGTGTCATGGGCAATGTGGGCATCTATGCTGGCTTTAATATGAAACATGGCACACTTTTACTTCTTAAAAAGCCAGCTCTGCACGCCACTCTGCAAGATTGCGGTATGCATACACTGCCATTTTTAAGCTTACTGTATCAAAGTTTTTCCAAGCTTGACAGCCAGTTTTCAGGACTACACTCCCAACGCGTCCAAAGGTGGGTCGGAGATGCAGCCTGTAACGGCAACGGTGAGATTCTACTTATTTCAGCTTAATGCACGCAAGTGCTAAAATAACGCCTTTAAAAAATTCAGTCACCACCATGCCAGATCATTTATCACCACAATATTTAACTGCAGCCCTATATAAATTCGTCAGTCTGCCTGACTTCAAAGCGCTACAAGCGCCAATTCTTGAAGCGTGCAATAGCAACCATATTAAAGGCACTTTATTGCTAGCTGAAGAAGGTATTAATGGCACTATTGCCGGCCTTGCCGAAGATATCCATCGCGTGCTAGATTATTTACGTATTGATCCGTTATTTTCTAATCGCTTTGCCGATTTAGAGCATAAAGAATCTTATGCCTTTGAACATCCGTTCTATCGCATGAAGGTCAAACTTAAAAAAGAAATTGTGACACTAGGTGTGCCTGGCGTTAGCCCGACCAAGCTAGTTGGAACCTATATCAAGCCTGAAGATTGGAATGCCCTTATTTCAGATCCCGAAGTCATATTAATCGATACTCGTAACGATTATGAGGTTGATATTGGCACTTTTAAGGGCGCAATTGACCCTAAGACCACGACATTTCGAGAGTTTCCAGAATATGTAGCTAAACATTTTGATAAAACCAAACATAAGAAAGTAGCGATGTTCTGCACTGGCGGCATCCGCTGTGAAAAAGCGTCCTCCTACATGATGGACCAAGGATTTGAAGAGGTGTTTCACTTACAAGGTGGCATTCTAAAATATCTAGAAACTGTGCCAGAAGCCGATAGCCTATGGCAGGGAGAATGCTTTGTATTTGACCAGCGCGTGGCGGTAAAACACAACTTAGAGGTCGGTGAGTTTGACCAATGTTATGCTTGCCGTCACCCCTTATCCCCTGCCGAGATGCAAAGCCCACATTACACCGCCGGCATTTCCTGCCCGTATTGCTATGATAAAATATCTGATGAATAGCGTGCTAGTCTTACTGAGCGTCAGAAGCAAGTGATCTTAGCCAAGAAACG
>CAIOPD010000122.1 GCA_903860085.1 uncultured Pseudomonadota bacterium | reverse complement strand
GTAATTCATTAAGAGAGGCTTCGAATTCAATATCTGTGACGTTTGGCAGTTGAACAGCGGCTACAACAGCGTATCTAGGTTGCTCTATAACTTCTTTTTGCATTAGGATATTGCATCTTTGTGGTGATTGAGGTCAGATAGTAACTCAAAAGCAATCAGCAGCTAAATGAAGTATGCATAGCTTCTTGGGTTTTAACAAAACAACATTGCATTAAGGATCACCATGAGTAGTGTCAACTACAACGAATTACGCAATGCCTTTGAATTTGTAAGCTCGGATTCTCCATCTGTACAAAATGCTTATATCTCTTTGGATACTGGTGAAATATTCTGGGTATCAGCAAGTGTTGAGCTGGAAGAGACTGTGCCAGAGGACGTTACAACCTCAACACGCTATCTAGCCGTTCCACATAAGAATGAGCTGCAACTTGGTCAAAAGATGGCGCTAGATTTTATAGACCGAGCGCTTCCAGATCACTACAACACCGTTGCTAGCTTTTTTCGCAAACGAGGCGCTTATAGGCGATTTAAAGAATTGCTCCAAGCGGAAGGCATGCTAGAGCCTTGGTTTGCATACGAGGCAAATGCCTGTGATGAGGAGCTGCGTATTTGGTGTGATGACAACAATATCAAGCTGACATACGCAACCTCACCTTAATAACTCAGACTATTTAAATCTAGAAATATTTACTAATAATGCCCATTAAAACTACCCAGCGTTTTGTTAAAAGGTTTCGGCCTCACCATGAGTTGCTCGGGGCATTGGAGCAAGGTGGTTTATCAAGTGCGGTAGCTAAAGCTCGGCTTAAAAAAGAGGGGTTGAATGCACTCCCTTTATCAGGCCAGCGAAGTTTGTTGGGCATTGCTGGGGAAGTCGTGCGTGAGCCAATGTTTTTGTTGCTGGTGGTTGCTGGGGCTATTTATTTAATGCTTGGTGATGTCAGTGATGCGCTAATGTTATTGGGTTTTGTCTGTGTGGTGATGGCAATCACCATCTATCAGCAAAATAAAACTGAGCGCGTGCTTGAAGCATTAAGGGATTTGAGTAGCCCGCGCGCTTTAGTGCTTCGTGATGGGGTAGAGCGACGTATTGCTGGATGCGATGTGGTGCGAGGTGACCTGCTTATTTTGTCGGAAGGCGACCGCGTGCCAGCAGATGCTGTATTAATAAGTTGCAATCATTTTTCCGCCGACGAATCGTTGCTGACAGGTGAATCAGTAGCTGTCAGCAAGATTGCGCAATCTAATGCCGGCATTAGCGCTATTGTTTCAGTCTCGCCACCCGGAGGTGATAATTTACCATTCATCTATTCAGGCTCACTAGTTGTGCAGGGGCGAGGCAAGGCATTGGTATTGGCGACGGGACTATCTAGTGAAATTGGCAAGATTGGTCAGGCCTTACAGGGACTAGCGATTGAAACCACACCGTTGCAGAGTGAGATTCGTCGTTTGGTGACTACTTTAGCCATGCTTGGCGTGATGTTGAGTTTATTATTGCTGATTATTTATGGCATTACACGCGGCAATTGGTTGCAAGGATTGTTGTCTGGCATCACGTTGGCAATGTCAATTTTGCCAGAAGAGTACCCAGTAGTATTAACAGTATTTATGGCCATGGGTGCCTGGCGCATTTCTAAGCACCGCGTGTTGACGAGACGAGCAGAAACGGTAGAAGCGCTTGGATCTGCAACTGTTATGTGCGTAGATAAAACTGGAACGCTCACATTCAATCAAATGGCAGTCCAACAATTAGCGGTAAATAACGATATTTTTGTAAGCGACGATTTGTCTCATCAGATGCCAGAGTTATTTCATGAACTCGCCGAATTTTCTATACTGGCTAGTGAGGTCTCACCATTTGACCCCATGGAAAAAGCCATTCACGCCTTAGGCAAACAATATTTAAGTGACACAGAACACCTGCATGGAGATTGGCAACTGGCGCATGAATATGCGTTATCCCCACAACTGCTGGCACTCTCGCATGTTTGGAAAGCCATTGATCGAGATGACTATGTCGTCGCTGCCAAGGGCGCGCCAGAAGCCATTGCTGATTTATGTCATTTCAATGCAGAACAGTTAGAGGTGCTAGCTAAGCAGGTGGATAAGCTTGCTAATCAGGGTATGCGTGTATTGGGTGTGGCTAAGGCATGCTATAGCGGTAGTGTTTGGCCGGATATTCAGCATGATTTCGAATTTGAATTTCTTGGCCTAATCGGTTTGGCTGATCCTGTACGTCCGACCGTGGCACCCGCAGTCAAAGAATGTAATGCTGCCGGCATACGCGTGGTGATGATTACGGGAGATTACCCTGCCACCGCAGCTGCAATCGCAGCTCAGATCGGCCTTGCCGTTGGTAATGGCGGTATCGTTACAGGGCCTGAGCTAAGCTTAATGGATGAGATGACATTACGGGAACGTATCAGACATAGCAATCTGTTTGCGCGCATGGTGCCGGAACAAAAGCTACGTCTCGTCAATGCCCTAAAAGCGAATGGCGAGGTGGTTGCAATGACAGGTGATGGCGTCAATGATGCTCCAGCGTTAAAGGCTGCACATATAGGTATTGCGATGGGTGGTCGTGGCACCGATGTCGCCCGAGAGGCGGCTGCACTGGTGTTGCTAGACGATGATTTTGCTTCCATCGTCCATGCCGTTAGGTTGGGCCGTGGCATTTTTGATAATCTTCGAAAAGGCATGGCTTACATTTTTGCGGTGCATATTCCCATTGTTGGCTTATCACTGATTCCATTATTGCTAGGATGGTCGCCGGTATTTGCACCAGTGCATATCGTGTTTTTAGAAATGATCATTAACCCCGCTTGTTCAATTGCCTTTGAAGCGGAGCCAGCGGAGCCTAACGTCATGCAACGGCCACCACGACCATCAAAGGAAGCGTTGTTCGGACGGCGGGTGTTGATTCTAAGTCTTATACAGGGCCTGTTTGTCTTGTTGGCAACGTTGTTGGTATTAGGTTATTCCCTCCATCATGGTGCTAGTGATGAATTGGCGAGGGCTTTGACTTTCTCAACGGTGGTAATTGGCAATCTAGGCCTGATCTTGGTGAATCGGTCATGGCGACACGGCATATTGGGTACAGTTAAAAAATACAATCCAGCCCTATGGTGGGTCATCACTGCGGCTTTGATTTTCTTGATGCTGGTATTAAGCCTGCCTATGTTGCGCGAAACCTTTCATTTTGCGCCCGTTTCGCCACTACAGTTTTTATATTGTGTGATGGCGGGTTTGGCGAGCGTGCTTTGGTTTGAGTTGTACAAAAAAATCCGACCAGAGATTCATGGCCGGAATTAAGCCTAAAGCCTGAGAAAGGTTTTTGATGGCCAGCGTTATCGGTTAAGCCGATGAAAACGTGTGCCGTGACATTTAGCACATGGTGGAATATGGCCGGGTTTGTAAAAGTGGAGTTGCGCTTGGCACTGGTCGCAAATTAAAGAGCCTAAACCCACAATTTCACCGGTGTGGTATTCAGCGTTGGCGGCTATTTGCTTAAGCTTGAGTAGCTCTAGCGTTGTTTTGTCTGCGGCCTGGGTAAATCGTTCCCATAACTCGTTTTTGATTAGCTTTAAATCAAAGCCTAGCCAGTCTTTGAGCTCTTGGCCCGATTCATTTAAATGCTGCGCCGCGGCAATTAAATCGCGCTTAATCCATTGCGCCATTTGTGTAAATTCGCTGGAGTCTTCTTCCAGCAAGCTATGAAGGCTTGTGTCAGCTTGTTCGGACTTTTTTAGAAGCATGGCTAGTGACGATTCGTAGGCCCCTGCAACCTCTTCTTGGTTGCCATTGAGTTTATCTTTTGGTGCTTGGGTATGAACCATATTGACCACCTTTATTCAAAGTTTGATAACCTTTTTTAATCATACTACGAAATGATATGGAGCAATTAAAGCCAATGCGATAAATAAATCAATCACAAATTATTTTGATAGGTAGAATTGTGTACTAGTAATTTTTTGATAGGCTTGGACTATCAAAACCAACAACAACCGTTAGGATAGTAGCCATGACCTTGAATGAATTACGCTTTGTAGTCGCGGTTTCCAAAGCACGAAATTTTAGGCGTGCGGCTGAAAAGTGCTTTGTGAGCCAGCCTGCACTCAGTCTTGCCATTCAAAAACTGGAAGAAGATCTTGGCGTCTTGATCTTTGAGCGTAGCCGCACCGATGTTAGCCCAACACCCATAGGCGAACAAATTATAGTGCAGGCGATACATACGCTTGAAGAGGCGAGCCGCATTCGAGATATTGCGAAACAGGGTAATAACCAATTGGCGGGCCCTTTTCGCCTAGGATTAATTTACTCGGTAGGGCCTTATTTGTTACCAGAAATAATCCCCCTCTTGCGAGTGAGCGCCCCGGAGATGCCCTTGGATATAGAGGAAAATTTAACCGCACAATTGGAAGTGCAGCTTAAGGCTGGTGTCATAGATGCGGCAGTTGTGGCCTTGCCTTTTAATGTTGCAGGAATCAAGACCTTGCCACTGTATGACGAAAAATATGTGGTGATGGTACCTATTGACCATGCATGGGCCAAACGTAAGTCCATTAAAGCCTTAGAGCTTATGGATGAAAACGTATTGTTACTCAATAGTGGACATTGCTATAGCCATCAGGTATTGCAGGCTTGCCCAGATTTATCACGCAAAGGCCAGGTGCTACAGGGAAATTCGCTAGAAACCATACGAAGCATGGTGGCGTCCAATTTGGGTATTACGGTGCTGCCATGTAGTGCTGCAACTGAGCGTTATTTAAATCCGCTGGTAAAAGTCATTCCGTTTGAGCAGCCAGTCCCTGTGCGCAGAATCGCTCTAGCTTGGCGTAAAAGTTACGCTAGAGAGCAGGCAATAGAATGCATTGCCAACGCGATTAAAGACATAAAATCAGACAGTTTAGAAATAATAAAATAGATTAAGAAAAACGTTTGGTCAATAAAAAAGGACGCATTAGCGTCCTTTTTTACTAAAATTCTAAAGCTTATTTATTCATTACGTACATTGTAACTTCAAAACCGAAACGCATTTCAGTAGCAGCTGGTGTAGTCCACATGGTAAATCTCCTAAAGGATTAATTAAGTAATGCAACTTATGGATTAGATAATACAGACTTGATGTAAAAGCCAACTATGTAAAGTGATTAAATAGCGCTCATGATTTTCATTAGGTTTTAGCTCTGCTACTGCGATACCGATTAGTAAGTGAGCAGGACGCGGTACCCCGCTAGGGAGTGCCCTTGTGCCATGATTGCAAGATTGATTTTAACTTCTGACCCAGGTGGAATGCCGTTAGCAACAT
>CAIOPD010000121.1 GCA_903860085.1 uncultured Pseudomonadota bacterium | reverse complement strand
CAACACCTCGGGCTTAGAGTCAATTTCCATCTTAATCCGTGAAGCCGCTTCATCAATCAAATCAATCGCTTTATCAGGTAAGAATCGATCGGTAATATAACGATGAGAAAGCTCAGCCGCGGCCCCAATTGCTGGATCGGTAATTTCAACACCATGATGTAACTCATATTTTTCTTGAAGGCCGCGCAGAATGGCAATGGTTGCCTCCACAGTGGGCTCATCCACTAATACTTTTTGAAAACGGCGCTCTAACGCAGCATCTTTCTCTATGTATTTGCGATACTCATCTAATGTTGTGGCGCCTACACAATGCAACTCACCCCTGGCTAAGGCAGGTTTAAGCATATTTCCTGCATCCATTGCACCTTCGGCCTTACCTGCGCCGACCATGGTATGAATCTCATCAATAAAGACAATAGTTTGCTCTTCATCTTGCGACAGCTCTTTCAATACAGCTTTCAAACGTTCTTCAAAATCACCACGATATTTAGCACCGGCCAGTAAGGCTGCCATATCGAGCGACAGCACTTTTTTACCTTTAAGCGAATCCGGCACTTCACCATTAACGATACGTTGTGCCAAGCCTTCTACAATGGCAGTTTTACCGACGCCAGGCTCACCAATCAATACTGGGTTATTTTTAGTGCGGCGCATCAGAACTTGAATCACGCGTCGTATCTCATCATCCCGACCAATTACCGGATCTAGCTTGCCCGAGCGTGCACGATCAGTTAAATCCATCGTGTATTTTTTGAGCGCTTCACGGTTAGATTCTGCATCAGAGTCATTGACTTGCTCACCACCGCGCACCGCATCAACCGCCTGTTCTAAAGCAACTTTCGATAGACCATGCATCTTTAACAATTTTCCAGCATTACCTTTATCATCGGCTAGCGCCAGCAGAAACATTTCACTAGCAATAAAAGCGTCCCCACGTTTCAGCGCCAACTTATCAGTCACATTCAGTAAGTTATTTAGGTCGCGTGAAACTGAAACTTCACCTGAACTGTCAGATGATTTTGGTAAGCTTTCAATCGCAGTTGTCAGCGCAATTTTAAGTGGCGTTAAATGTGCACCCGCATGTGCTAATAATGATGACGTAGCGCCATCTTCTTGACTGATTAACGATGAAATTAAATGCAATGCCTCTATTGTCGGGCTGTCGTTAGCGACTGCCAAACTTTGTGCATCATTAAGGGCTTGTTGGAATTTTGTGGTTAATTTATCAAAGCGCATGTTTCACTCCGTTCTTGTTGATCTAGATTCGAGATGGGGCTGATTGTCAGCTTTTCAATATATAATCGACTTTAAGCATTTGTAGCCCAATTTATAGCCTAGCGATTTGCTTTAGCGCAAACAATGCTGGATAAAAATCGGGTTTAATCACATGTCCTGCAACATTTTAAATCTAGCTAGGGAGTCATTTTTTGCTAACGAGTACTTACGCTGTTGAAGAAAATGCTCCAAACCCTGCTTGGACAATTTTAGACAGCCAAGATCAATGGCAAAACTTTAGTCAGCCCGCAAATAACGACCCCGAAAATCCCTTGGTGCAGTCTAGTCTATTACTTGACGGTCTCCATTGTGCAGCCTGTTCTGGCATTATTGAAAATGGATTACAAGCCTTGCCTGGCATCGTCAGCGCACGGGTAAGTATGTCAAAAAAACGTGCGGTAGTCGTTTGGTCTCCCAAGAAAACTCGCCCTTCTGCCATACTCAACACTATTCAAAAACTGGGTTATAGCGCAAGCCCCGCCTCTCACAACGAAAATCAGCTCAATGCCACCACTAAAAACCGTGCTGCATTTTGGCGCTGGATGGTGGCCGGTTTTTGCATGATGCAAGTGATGATGTATGCAAGCCCCAGTTACTTTACCAAGCCAGGTGATATTGAAAGTGATATCAGCTATCTGCTGAACTGGGCTTCATGGTTATTAAGCCTGCCAGTCATCCTCTTTTCCAGTCGCTCATTTTTTAGCAATGCATGGCGTGATTTAAAACTGAGGCAAATCAGCATGGATCTCCCAGTAGCCCTAGGCATAGGCATCACAATTGTGGTCAGCTCTGCGGCCACTTTTGAACCCAATAGCTGGTGGGGGCATACCGTTTATTTTGATTCGCTAACCATGTTTGTTTTTTTTCTGCTGTCGGCGCGTTTAATTGAAGTGAAATTACATAGCAAAACTTTAGGCGCTTTAGAGTCATTGGTCAGCCGCATT
>CAIOPD010000120.1 GCA_903860085.1 uncultured Pseudomonadota bacterium | reverse complement strand
TTGCGTCAATAAGCCGATTAAATGCTCAGGCACCGGCTCCGTCAACATAATCCCAATGACAGAGTTGAGCTCATCAACGTCGCCCATCGCTTCAACACGTAAGCTGTCTTTGTTGATGCGACTGCCGTCACCTAAGCCGGTCGTACCATCATCACCTGTACGTGTATAAATTTTACTTAATCGATTACCCATAACACATTCCTTTTAGCACTATTTTGCGACCAAGTCCCAACTAAGACTTATGCCCCAAACTGTATATAATATAGCCATTGTAACTGATGCTGGCCTAGTAATGAACGCTCATCCTAATGTCACTAATGCTAGACCAATCGCCGTATTTGATTCGGGCGTGGGTGGCATTTCAGTTTTAAAGCATATCCACAGCCTACTCCCCAACGAACATCTGCTTTATGTAGCCGATAGCATTCATGCGCCTTATGGCAATAAAAGCGCAGCTGAAATTCAAGCGCGGTGTTTTGCAATCACTGACTTTTTAATCGCCAAAGACGCCAAAGCATTGGTCGTAGCTTGTAATACCGCCACCGCAGCGGCTATTGATCAAATGCGTGCTAAATACAGCTTGCCCATCATCGGTATGGAACCCGCGGTTAAACCGGCGGCAGAAGCCAGTCGGACAGGTATTATCGGGGTGTTAGCCACCACCGGCACGCTTCAAAGTGCGCAGTTTGCGGCATTATTAGAAAGTTACGGTCGCAATGTAGAAGTGGTCACGCAAGCGTGTGTTGGCTTGGTCGAGTGTGTAGAGCGCGGCGAGTTGCGCGATGACAGTACGAAGGCTTTGTTAAGGAAATATTGTCAGCCCTTACTGGACGAAGGGGCCGATACGATTGTGCTTGGCTGCACGCATTACCCTTTATTGAAATCGTTGATTCAAGAAGTGGTAGGTGCAGACGTGGTGCTCATTGATACCGGCGCCGCTGTTGCTAGTCAGTTAAAAAGCCGGTTGCTTGAACACGGACTGTTGGCGGCTAGCAATCAAATTGCAAACGTCAACTTTTGGACTAATAGTGTTAGTGATAATGCAGAAAATGTAATCGCGCAGTTATGGGGTGAGCCCGTAAAAGTTTCACATTTCTAGCCTTATCAGGCTAGATAATGACTAGTGATGATTGACGACTTCGCCAGCTTTAAGTTTGTATTGCGTGCCGCAATATGGGCAAGCCACTTGCCCAGTTTTAGCTACATCCAAAAAAACCCGCGGGTGTGATGACCAAAGCGCCACCTCATTGGTTGGGCAATGGAGAGGCAAATCTTTAGCGCTAATTTCAACTGGTGTTGCTTTAGACATGTTTAGTATTCCCAAGGGGCTATTTCTAAAGAAGCCATTCCCATAGACGAGAATGACTTTAGCTAGTTAAACCAATGTTAGCCAATCAGCGTGTTGAGGTGACTTGCCAGTAACAGCATCAAAATACATTTTCTGTAATTGTTTTGTAATAGGACCTGCGGTGCCTGTGCCAATATTACGGCGGTCAAGTTCGCGAATCGGAGTCACTTCTGCGGCAGTACCAGTAAAGAAGGCTTCGTCTGCAGAATACACTTCATCACGTGTGATACGTTTTTCAATGACAGTTAAACCAATTTCAGCAGCCAGTTGCAAAATGGTGTCACGGGTAATGCCTTCTAGTGCGCTCGTTAAATCTGGCGTGTAGAGTTTGCCGTTACGAATAATAAATACGTTCTCACCAGAACCTTCAGCGACAAAACCATCCACGTCTAATAAAAGCGCT
>CAIOPD010000119.1 GCA_903860085.1 uncultured Pseudomonadota bacterium | reverse complement strand
TAATGCTGGCTGAGCAACTTTATCGCGCGCACTCAGTCATACAAAACCATCCCTACCACCGAGAATAGCTTGTCCTTACCTTACCAAAAATCACTGGTGTGGTTTCGCCGTGACTTACGCGATTACGACCATGCAGCCCTGTTTCATGCCCTGGAATCTTCAGACCAAGTGTATTGTGCTTTTGTATTTGACACCGATATTCTTGACCAACTGGCCGACAAAGCCGACCGTCGCGTTGAGTTTATTTGGGAAAGTGTACAAGAACTAAAATCAGCGTTAGTCGCTAAAGGTGGCGACCTGATTGTATTGAATGGCTCAGCCCAATCTGAAATTGTGCAGTTAGCGCGCGTGCTGGATGTGGAAGCCGTATGGACTAACCATGATTACGAGCCTAGTGCCATTGCACGGGACCATGAAGTAGAAGCGCAACTATACAAAGACGGCATCTCCTTTCATCATTACAAAGACCAAGTCATCTTTGAAAAAGATGAAATCTTAACGCTAGCCAGTAAACCCTACTCAGTGTTTACACCTTATAAAAATATGTGGCTTAAAACTGTCGCTGATTTTCATCTTCAGCCTTACCCAGTAGATACTTACATGCACCATCTTGCAAAATCTACCGACATCCAAATCATGCCAAGCTTAGAAAGCATGGGGTTTAAACGCACCAACTTAGCTAATATGCGCCTGCCCACCGGCATGAGTGGCGGACTCAGCCTTTTTGATGACTTTAAGGATCGCATTCAACATTACAAAGAAGCGCGAGACTTTCCTGCTGTTAAAGGCGTGTCTTATTTATCAGTGCATTTGCGTTTTGGCACAGTCTCCATCCGCCATTTAGCCCGCATCGCCATGGAAGGCTCTAATAGTGGCGCGCAGACCTGGCTCAATGAATTAATTTGGCGAGATTTCTATGTGCAAATTCTGCACCATAATCCGCGTGTGGCCGCAGGTCATGCCTACAAAAGCATCTTTGACCAACTACCCTTTCCTAACGATCTCGACTTATTCAAGGCCTGGTGCGACGGAAAAACTGGCTACCCTTTAGTAGATGCTGCTATGCGCCAACTCAATAGCACTGGTTTTATGCATAATCGCCTACGCATGGTGGCCGCCAGTTTTTTGGTAAAAGATCTATTGGTCGACTGGCGCTGGGGCGAGCGTTATTTTGCACAGAAATTGATCGACTTTGATTTCAGCGCTAATAATGGTGGATGGCAGTGGGCCGCCAGTACCGGCTGTGATGCGCAACCTTGGTTTAGAATATTTAACCCCATTACCCAAAGCGAGCGATTTGATGCTGCTGGAAAGTTTATACGCAAATACGTGCCGGAATTAGCGTTGTGTGATCACAAGGAGATTCATGCACCTTGGCTAATATCAACCATCCGCCAGCAACAATTAAACCTGCAGATTGGGCAAGACTACCCTGAGCCAGTCGTTGATCATGCCACACAAAGAGCGTTAACGTTGCAACTTTACAAAACTGGCGCTAATGATGTGCATCTCTCGGGCAATTTCTATGAGAATTCAGTATAGGTCGCTGCATAACGATATGATTATATTGGTCTAACTTAACTGCACTACCCTATTCTATTAAAATTAATTGGGTGTATCAGGCTAAAACGTTGAATACCTATGGACACAACCTGAAGTCTGATCAATAATTAACCAAGTCTGAAATAATAGGTATAAAGAGTATTCAAATGCAAAAAATATTAGCTCAATTAGCGATGGCGTTAGCCACAATGGCGTTACTTAGCAGTTGCGCCTCGCAAGCCAATAAAGATCCGTTAGAAGGTATCAATCGTGGTATTTATAAATTTAACGATGTTACTGATAAAGCGGTATTTAAGCCTGTTGCTACAGCTTATAAAGCCGTAGCGCCAACTCCTGTGCGTAAAGGTTTTAATAACTTCTTTAATAACCTAGGGTCGATCACCACCGTATTCAATGACTTACTGCAATTTAAATTTAATCATGCCTTTACTGATGCGGGTCGATTTGTCATCAACAGTACATTTGGTATTGCAGGCTTTATTGATGTAGCCGCTATGGATAACATTCAATACCATAAACAAGATTTTGGTAAAACATTGGGTTATTGGGGTGCTGGAAGTGGTCCGTACTTAGTTTTACCATTTTTAGGCCCATCCAGTGTGCGTGATGCAACTGGGAGAGTCTTTGATACTATCACGACAGACCCAATCACCTACGTGCGAAATCGCGGTCAAATTGAATTATACAATCAGCTCCGCTTAGCGCAGTTCATCGATGCGCGTACAGAGTTGCTGACGGCAAATGATTTGATTGACGAAGCCTCTTTAGACCCATATGCATTTACGCGTGATGCCTATTTGCAACGACGTGAAACCCAAATATTAGACGGCGCACCAACTAAACGAAATAACCTTGATGATCTTGAAGATGCGCCCGTAAAATAAGGCTTCTTTATAAATAGTTGTTAATGCGCTGTTAACCCAAATGTAATGAAAAGATGAAGGGCTGGAATTTATTCTAGCCCTTTTTCTTTGCAGATGTCTGCTTAGGTAGGGGTAGCACGATTAATAGAACGTTAGTCTGTTATGGGTCGGAAGTGACAAAATTTAATATCTGCTATAGACGTCACGCAAGTGTAAACCCTTGTTTCACGTGGTTGAAGGCAGCATCGAGATTAAATTTAGTTAAATTACATTAAAGTAAAGTAGGCTTTACTTTTATTGCTCGCTACCCTATAGTGTTAGTCATGAATATTTTAACAATCGGCGCAATTATAAAGAACGGAAGAGTGGCATGTGGTCTTAGTCAAAAGGCACTTGCTGCGGGATCTCACGTCTCTAGAGTTACTATTGTGAATCTGGAAAGGGGTAAGGTTGGTGATATAGGTGCACTCAAGCTTGCTGAGATTGCTGAGATTATAGGCACGCCAATGTTCTCAACTGGTATTAAAATGGATTTCGTCAAAATAACACTCGGCAACATCAATACAAGCTACAAGAAATCTATGTCAATATCTGACCTAGAGAAGTTCATGCTGAGCGGAAAAGTTCAGCCAGGTCTTGAGGGGCAAGTGATGCATCTAATTGACGAGACACCAACTTCTTTAGTTGCAGGGGCTATCAAGCAACTATCCGCTAATAATAATGTAAATGCCAAGTTAATCTGGAAAAACCTTGCACACGTTGCAGGCGAGATCCAATCACCAAACAAGTTCTGGAATGCGATTGGCTAGGTCAGACCTTACCTTCCCAGAAGGTCCATGGGAAACGCTTTTAGAGAAGGCGTACAGTATTTTTGATGCTGTTGCTTCCGACGGCTTCGCTCTGCCTCGCTGGAGTCTCGGCGGAGGCACCGTGCTCATGTTCCACTATGCCCATCGTAAGAGTAAAGATATCGACATTTTCATCCCTGACCCACAGTTTCTAGATTATATCAACCCTAGGATCGGCGGTCGTGGCGAGGATGTTACGTCCGAGTATCAGGATAGCTCTGAATATCTAAAGCTATTCCTGCCGGAAGGAGAGATTGATTTCGTTGCAACGTCTTCTCTAACCAACAATCCATTCGAAGAATATGTAGTGCTTGGTCGAAACATCCTATTGGAAACGCCCATTGAGATTGTGGCAAAGAAGTTATGGCATCGTGGCGACAGAGCTACTCCACGCGATCTGCTTGACCTTGCTATGGTGATAGAACATCACTACGATGAGATATTGGATCATCATGAAATATTCACAAAGAACATCGAGATATTCACCAATCAATGTGAGTCACGCAAGGCCTTTATGTTGCCAGTATTCGATGCAATTGAAAAAATTGACTTCAATCTAAGTTTTGATGAATGCTTGGAACAAGCAAATGCACTTAAGAAAGATTTGCTCAGAGCGACCTCTATTTCATAGTTTTTTTTGGTGCAAATGATGGATATGGGTCGGAAGTGAAATTTTAGTGCCACTCAATCTGAAGCAATGGTCATGCGCTCAATCAATATAGACCCAACTTGCTTAGAACCCTGCACCAACACATCATTTCCAATAGCGACAATTGACTTCAGCATGTCCGCCATATTGCCTGCAATCGTAATTTCTTCGACCGCGTGCACAATGACGCCATCTTCTACCCAGAAACCAGCAGCCCCTCTAGAATAGTCGCCAGTCACCATATTCATTCCACTACCCAATAATTCCGTCACCAATAATCCAGTGCCCATTTGCTTTAACAAGGCCGCAAAATCAGAGCGCCCCGATTGCACGATTAAATTATGGTTCCCGCCAGCATTCCCTGTGCTTTGCATGCCCAGTTTACGCGCGGAGTAACTACCCAGCACATATCCTTGTAGCACACCCTCTTTCACCAATTGCCGCGGGTGCGTTGCCACACCCTCATTATCAAACGGACAACTGGCCAAGCCTCTAGGTAAGTGTGGATCCTCATAGATATTTAACAATGGGCTCGCTACCTGCTTGCCCAAACTATCCAATAAGAAAGAAGATTTACGGTATAAATTACCCCCTGAAATAGCGCTAATTAGAGATGAAATTAAGCCACTTGCCAATGGCGCTTCAAATAACACCGGCACCTGACAAGTTTTAATTTTCTTAGAATTTAAGCGGCGCACCGTACGCTCACCGGCGACTTTGCCAATGTATTCTGGTGCTTGTAAATCCCCTGCTGCGCGCGCTGTACTGTACCAATAATCGCGTTGCATGCTGTCGCCAGATTCCGCAATGACTGAGCAACTAATGCCATGGCGCGAACTGGCATAACCGCCTGTAAAGCCATGACTATTGCTATAAGCAAAATAGCCCCTGCCCGAAGAAACGCTCGCCCCTTCGGAGTTGTTAATACGCGAATCAACGGCCAGTGCAGCAGCTTCGCATGCTTGAGCGATCAGCATCGCTTCATCCACCGAAATCTGCCACGGATGATGCAAATCCAAATCCTTAATATCCTGCGCCATCAAGTTGGCATCCGCCAAACCACAAAACTCATCTTTGGCGGTATATTTAGCAATATTACAAGCCGCTAACACGGTGTCTTTTAAAGCTTGCGCGCTTAAATCAGAGGTGCTGGCATGCCCCTTCTGTTGGCCAAAATACACGGTCACTGACATGCCCTTATCGCGGTTATATTCGATGGTTTCAGTTTGCCCTAAGCGTACTGAAACATTTTGACCTATGCTTAAACTGAGCTCAGCTTCCGCAGCACTTGCACCATGACCCTTGGCTACTTTAAGCACGTCGGCAGACATCTGCTTAATTTCATCTAAACTGTAACTAAACCCTGAATCTGCCATATTGCCCCGTCATATTAATAAGTACTCTTGCCAAATAAGCCCAGCGC
>CAIOPD010000118.1 GCA_903860085.1 uncultured Pseudomonadota bacterium | reverse complement strand
GAATCAGAAGCCATTTACATTCTGCGTGAAGTCGCTGGACAGTGTAGCAATCCTGTATTGCTATTTTCAGGCGGCAAAGACTCATTATGTATTTTACGCTTGGCCGAAAAAGCCTTTCGTCCTGGTCGCTTCCCTTTTCCGTTAATGCATATTGATACCGGCCACAACTACCAAGAAGTCATTGATTTTCGTGACCAGCGTGCCGCCGAGCTTGGAGAACGTTTAATCGTCCGCTCAGTAGAGGATTCAATGCAACGCGGTACTGTCGTCCTTAAAACGCCAGATGAATCACGTAATAAACACCAATCCGTAACCCTGCTCGAAGCAATTGAAGAGTTTGGTTTTGATTGCTGCATTGGTGGTGCACGTCGCGATGAAGAGAAAGCCCGTGCGAAAGAACGTATCATGAGTTTCCGTGATGAATTCGGTCAGTGGGATCCTAAAAATCAACGTCCAGAGCTGTGGAATCTCTATAACGCCCGCTCACATAAGGGAGAAAACATCCGTGCATTCCCTATATCCAACTGGACGGAAATGGATGTTTGGCAATATATCGAACGCGAAAAACTAGCTTTACCTAGTATTTATTTTGCACATAACCGCCCAGTTGTGATCCGTGGTGGTGCCATTGTTCCAGTCACGCATGTGACTCCGGTAAAACCAGGTGAAGAAGTCATTGATATGCAGGTACGCTTTAGAACGGTAGGTGATATTACCTGTACAGCACCGGTTATAAGTGATGCAGATACCGTTGCTAAAATCGTGCTAGAAACCGCAACATCAACGATTACCGAGCGAGGCGCTACGCGCTTGGATGATCAAACCTCAGATGCATCGATGGAACAACGTAAGAAAGAAGGCTATTTCTAATGAACGCGAAACTACATAACGACAGCCTATTACGCTTTATGACCTGCGGCAGCGTAGATGACGGCAAAAGCACGCTCATTGGCCGTCTACTATTTGACACCAAAACCATCTTGGCTGACACGCTCACGCAAATGGAACGCACTTCTAAAAAACGTGGTATGGATGCGGTCGATTTATCATTGCTGACCGATGGCCTACAAGCTGAACGCGAGCAAGGCATTACCATTGATGTCGCTTACCGCTACTTTTCAACGGGCACCCGCAAATACATTATTGCCGATGCCCCTGGCCATGAACAATACACACGCAACATGGTTACTGCAGCGTCTACTGCCAATTTAGCCATTATTTTGATTGATGCGCGTAAAGGCGTATTAACGCAAACACGTCGCCATTCTTATTTAGCCCATTTAGTCGGCATTCCGCACATTGTTGTAGCGGTGAATAAAATGGACTTAGTCAATTACGATCAAACGGTCTACGACAAGATCTGCGCAGATTATTTAGTATTTGCCAATGAAATTGGGTTGGCACAAAGTAAAAGTGCCGCTGGCCATGATATTAGCTTTATTCCAATGTCTGCACTCAATGGCGACATGCTCGTTGATAGGCTTGAGAATATGCCTTGGTACACAGGCAACACCATGATAGAAACGCTGGAAGCAACGCCACCTGCGCACTCTGAGCATGCTGAACCATTCCGTTTCCCAGTGCAATTCGTGTGCCGCCCACACGCTTCAGATAACCATGAGTTACATGACTTCCGTGGATTTATGGGTCGCATTGAGTCCGGAGAAATTGCGGTAGGTGACGCCGTAACAGTGCTACCTAATGGCTATCAATCTAAAGTTAAATCAATACGCTTAGGTGAGGATCATCTCAACTCAGCTACTACTGAGCAAAGCATCACGCTATTATTAGAAGATGAAATTGATACTTCACGCGGCGACATGATTGTTAAATCCAGTGAAGCACAAACGCCAGTAAAACAGATTGAAGCCTTTGTATGTTGGCTATCAGAAACACCGATGTCTTCAGCGCGCACCTATATCGTTCGCCATACCACACGTGAATCTAAGGCAAAAGTAGGCGCAATCGCTTATAAAGTCGATGTGAATACGCTGGAACAACAGGCCGCCACTGAACTAAAAATGAATGACATTGCTCGCATCAGCTTTAAGCTGGCGCAACCATTGATGGTAGACAGTTACAACGTCAATCGAGCCACTGGCGCCTTTATCGTGATTGATGAAAGCACCAATAACACTGTTGGTGCAGGCATGATTATTTAGGGCATTCAAATGCTTGCTTTGCGCTTGTGTTTGAAACCATGCAAAAATCAATTAAAATAGCGGCTAGTTTTAGCGCTAACACGCTTTTAGTATATTAAGGATTGTAAAAATGACTTATGTCGTCACCGAAAATTGTATTCAATGTAAATTTACTGACTGCGTTGATGTATGCCCAGTTGATTGCTTTGTTGAAGGTCCGAACTTCCTAGCCATCAACCCAGATGAATGCATTGACTGTACATTGTGCGTGGCAGAGTGTCCGGCTGAAGCTATATTTGCAGAAGACGATGTACCAGCAGATCAACAAGAATTCATTGCCTTGAATGCGCGCTTAGCGCAAGTGTGGCCAGTCATTACTTCACGCAAGGCCGCGCTAGAAGATGCTGAAGCCATGAATGGCGTGCGGGGCAAACGCGAACTGCTGATTGACTAATTAACAGCCAGCGTGACCAAAAAGGAGACTACGGTCTCCTTTTTTTGCATAAGTGCTCACCATCATGACAACCCCTCTCAAATTCCTGCAGCACTACCCCACTATGCTTCAGGACAAAATCCGGCAGCTACAAGCGCAGAACATGCTCGGCGACTACATTAATCAGCGCTATCCAGAAGCACACCTGATCCAAACCGACAAAGCTTT
>CAIOPD010000117.1 GCA_903860085.1 uncultured Pseudomonadota bacterium | reverse complement strand
GGGCACTGGTCAGCGTTAGGCCTACAGCAGCGTGAAAACGTCTATGCTTTGGACACGGGTTGCTTATGGGGTGGTCAATTAAGCGCTATGAATTTACAAACCAAAGAGATTAGCCAAGTTCAGTCGCATCCATTAGATAAACCATTAAAACCTCAATTGAATTAAAAATCTATAAGTCCAGTTTTTGTTGAATCTGTTGTTGAATTTGTAGGGTTAATGCGCGTCGATCTTTATTATCTTCGGTGAGTTCTTCAATGTGAATTGGGGAGAAGAAGTGCAACTCTACTAGAGGGTTTTTCTGTAGCAATAACTGTTGCATCGATTCGAGCATAGTAGTTTCGCCTGCGTAGGCGATATCAGTATTGATGCTGCCATTAAACCCTGGATATCTTATCGCCACAGGTTGTATGGAGGCATTCGCGTCTATAGCCGCTTGCATTAAACTACTCTTAAACGGTTTTATTTCACTACCATTAGTAGTCGTTCCTTCAGGAAAAAAACACAGATTGTCACCGGACATCAAACTTAAAGCAGCAGTATTTACGATGCGACCTGCATCCTGCCTTTTGCCACGTTCAATAAATAGGGTGTTGGCCCCACGCATTAGAAAACCAAACACGGGCCAGTTTTTAATGTCGTCTTTTGCAACAAAGCGCAGTGCCACCAAGCTATTAAGGGCATGAATATCGGTCCAAGAAATATGATTCGCCACAATCATGGTTTTCTTAAAAGGCGCATGTTTAAGTGGTACGTGCCCCGTACAAAGAACGCTTATATTAAAGGTGGCAAGTAGCCGCTTACACCACCACTTGATAATAAGTGATTTAATGTTTTTGTTAGAAAGTGGCAATACTAAAGCTACCAGCAACACCCCAGCAATTGTGTGCGTGGAGATGCGGCTGATTCTATAGTAGCGCGTAATTCTATTGGTGCTTTTAATCCCATTCAAAATGGGATTGTGAGGGAGAGTGTTCAAAGTTTTATTGATTGATGCTACAAATCCTAAGAAACTATTTTAGAAAATGTGCAGCATATCTTGGGTTCATTCTAGATAAGGGTAACATTACCAGCATATCTGCAGTATTGAAATAGGGATCCCAAGCGGGTTCACCGCAAATATAGGCGCCCAAACGTAGGTAACCTTTAATTAAAGGCGGGCAGGCTACTTGCATATCTGTACGCAATGCCCCGATAGGTAAAGGGTTGCGGGCAAATACGCGATATTCAAGGGGTGATAAGTACTCATCCTTTAACTTGTGAAATAAACTTGCTGCAGCATGACCGCCATCGGACATGCTGACACTTCCGCAACCAATCATGTATTCATAATTGTTAATTTTCATATACTTAGCGAGGCCAGCCCATAGCATAGTAATGGTGCCGCCATTACGGTAGTTCTGGTGTACGCAGGCGCGGCCGATTTCTACAGTACGGTCAAATAAATGGGTTAATCGACTTAAATCAAATTCACCTGCAGAATAATAACCTCCCGCAGCGTTGGCTTTTTCTGGGCTTAAAATTCTGTAGGTGCCGATTACTTGGTGGGTGCCACTGTCGCGTACAATTAGATGGTCGCAAAACTGGTCAAATCCATCAATATCCAAACCGCCTGTGCCTGATAATTGGGCGCCCATTTCTTCGGCAAAAACCTTATAGCGTAAGCGTTGCGCTTCTTCAATTTCAGCTTGTGTGCGTGCTAGGCTAATATAAAGTTTTCTTTGCGTAACTGCCTGCAACTCGGTATTGGAGTAGATAGCCTCTGCTGAATTTTCTAGTACAGTATTTTTTCTCACCATGACATCACTCCCTTTTTTGATGTGGAGAGTGTAGCGAGAGAAGATTAAAAGTATGTGAACAAAATATGACCGTTTATTGACAGTCTTTAACTGAAATGGATTTCAATGACGCGCAAGTAGCGCATCATTGCAATCTATTATTGAATTATGAAAAAATGAAGCGTTTTAGGTGGGCTAAGTTTTAGTGTGAAACGCGTGTGTTACCACCACTTTCAATTAAACGTACTTTATCACCAGCTTTGAATAGTTCATCGGCCTCTTGCACTACTGCAGTTAAGCCGCCACCATCGAGCTTCACTGTGATTTCTAAAGCGTCCTTACGTGTCATCATTTCTTCTGCGGCAGAACCGCCTAGACCGCCTACTACAGCCCCGATAACTGCGCCTATTGTGCTGCCTTTGCCTTGACCTATGCTGCTGCCAGCAATGCCGCCAACTGCGGCGCCAGCAACAGTGCCTATTGGAGATTTGGTTCCTTCAAGCTTTACTTGGCGTACGCTTTCTACGATACCGGTTCTAACCGTTTGTGTTTTACGGGCATCATCACGACTGTAGACCGAGCCTGAATTTGAACTGGCGCATGCGCCTAATAATAGGGTTAACAGTGTGGCTACTAATATTTTGATAATTCGCATGTTGGTTCTCCTTTAAAAATAATTAATTCCAACTAAACTAGACTGTTTTCAACCAATGATGGTTCAGTCATTCCAGTTTCATTTACTAATGCTTGTGTATAAATAGCTTCAATATCAGCACGGCTTGGTGAATGATTTTGTCCACCACGGCTGGCAATTTTAATGGCCCCCATGGTTGAAGCTAATCTTCCGCAAGTAAGCCAATCCCAACCTTGAGCAATACCATACACCAAACCAGCGCGGTAAGCATCACCACAGCCAGTAGGGTCTACTATTTGATCAGCCTTAACGCATGGAATATCAAACCGTTGATCATCAGCATAAATATGTGAGCCTGAACCGCCTAGTGTAACGATTAGTGCTTTTACTTTAAGGGCTAATTGAGCCAGAGACAGCCCAGTTTTGTCTTGAATAATTTGTGACTCATAATCGTTGACCGCTAGGTAGTCTGCCATTTCAATAAACTGTAACAGCTCTTCTCCACTAAACATTGGCAATCCCTGGCCTGGATCAAATAAGAATGGAATTTTTGCTTCATAACATTCACGCGCATGTAAAAACATCCCGTCACGTCCATCTGGAGCTATGATTGCTAGTGAGACATTGGTGGCATCGAGCACGCTATTTTGATGTGAATCTATCATCGCGCCAGGATGGAAGGCGGTAATTTGGTTATCATCAATATCAGTCGTAATGAAAGCTTGAGCAGTAAAGCTATTAGGAATGGTTTTGACATGCGTTACATTGAGCTTGTTCTGTTCTAACCAATGATGATAGCTAGCAAAATCTTCACCTACGGTAGCCATAATCAGCGGGCTGCCTTCTAATAATTGAAGATTGTAGGCAATATTCCCTGCGGTGCCACCAAATTCACGACGCATTTCTGGTACATAAAAAGCTACGCTAAGCGCATGAATTTTGTCTGGCAAAATATGATTTTTGAATTGATCTTGAAACACCATAATAGTGTCAAAAGCGAGTGAGCCGCAGATAAGAGTTTGCATGGGAGTGGCAATTTATGAATAAGCGACTATTATCGTGGCTAAGCCCTAATGCAAGCAAGCCTAATCCAAGGTTTAATTAATGGGTCGCAGCGCCGTTAATTAAAATTTTAGCGGCTTTTTTTGCATAAGTCATTGCCCCAGAGCCGCGTATCATTTGTTCGGCCTGCACCGCACCTTCAAACAACAAAGAAAGTTGCAGTGCCAATCCTTCTGCATCTTGAATATTAGCTTCATGGGCTAGGCTGCTAATGTATTGCTTAAATTGACGTGATTGCTCGGAAGATAATTGGTGCACAGGGCTATCTTCGCTTGGAAACTCAGCAGAAGCCTTGATAAAGCCCATTCCACGGAAGTTGGGTGAAGTGACCCATTCTTCAATAAAATCAAATAGTTTTTGTAACTTTTCACTCGGTTGACTGGTGTTGCTGTTGAGCTTTTCGCTTAACCAAGCTTGAAAATCTTTATGGCCTTCTTCAAGCACTTCAAGAATTAAATTCTCTTTGCTTCGAAAGTATTTGTACAAAGTCATTTTAGTGGTTCCCGCTGCAGCAACAATAGTGTCTACGCCAGTCGAGTTGATACCTTGAGTTTGGAATAAGTGACTTGCTGTGCTGAGTATTTTTTCGCGTAGCGGTGACATGGCCTGATTATACTAACCTGTATAGCCTGATGGCAATCATTTAATGAAATTTTGATACCAAATAAGCAGTTATTTTGAATGCGCCATCAGCATAGGGGTGTAGTTGCAGCGTACTTTTTCTAAGTAAAATTTCGCAATTGCTAAATCTCCGACATCGCTGGGTAGTTTACCTCCCACCACGTTATCCAAATAAATCGCTTTATCTTTGTCTGGAATTTGTAGAGCTTCCGGAAACTGGCAAGTACCATTACGCATCTGTTCATATTTGGCATAGATTGCAGCCGCGTCATCTGCTGTTAATGAGGTTTTTGGTTTGTAGTCTGCCGTCATCGGCTTTGCTAGTTGCGGATGAGTAATTTTAGAAATGTTGAATTGATGTTGATGGTTGTTTATAAGGGTTTGGGAAAGAAGGGTTGTGGCGCCAACGAGTACTATTAAGCTGGCGGCTATTCCATAGTTTCGTGGTTTATTTAATAAACTTAGTGGCGACCAAGTAATCGGTGTCTGCGCCAAGATTAGCGCCGCCGCCGCTTTCTTGCCGTGTGCTAAACTGCCACAGTTCGGATTATGGATGGATTGCTGGGCTGCATTGCGAGCAATTAGCACTAAATGCTCAGCGAGTATTGCTGGATTAGACGCGCCGCAAGCTATTGCCTGTTCAGTCAGGTAGGCAATCAGGATTGATTTGCCTTCATTATTGGATAGTAGGTTTTGTTGCGCAATGGCTGAGTTCAACTGAGGTGCGTTTAGCCAGTCATCTAAAATATCAAAAAGACTTAGCATGCGCCCTTGTGGTGTGGCGTTTGCTTTGGACAGCATTTTAATTAACCACATGGAATTTAAAATATTCATTACCTTAAAATTGACTCCAGAAATCTAACTAGGCGAGCATTAAAATGGTTTCACTTCAACTAAGATCACTATAAAACACAGCACGATAACTGGCAACTCATTAAACCATCGATACCATACATGACTATGCCGATTTTTGCCTACCTTAAAGTCGCGCACAAGCTTGCCGCAGAACAGGTGATAAGCCACTAACACCAAGACCAAAAGTACTTTGGCGTGTAACCAGCCGCCATTAAAACCGTATCCAATCCATAGCCATAAACCAAAGCTAATCGCTAAAATAGCTAAAGGTAGCATAAAGCGATACAGTTTATGCTCCATGAGTTTTAGGCGTTCTAAAGTGGCGTCATCACTGACCATGGCATGGTTGACAAATAGCCTTGGCAAATAAAACAAACCAGCAAACCAACTGGTGACAAATATAATATGAAAAGCCTTAATCCAAAGCATTAGGCGCCATCCTTTTTGTAATTAAGCTTATTGTTGAGTAGTTGATGTAAGGCCTTGAAATCTAGTTCACCTATGGTTCGTTGCAACTGATGACCTTGTTGATCAAAGATAAATGCCGTTGGCGTTTGGCTTACATCACCAAATTGACTGCTGATTTCAGATAAGCCGTCATGCATTACTGGAAATGGCAAATTTTGTTGTTGTGTGTAATTAAGTACCTGCGATGGTGGGTCATCAGGCATAGCCACTGCAATGAGTGCAAACCCTTGTTTGTTAAATTGATTATAAGTACTGATCAATTGTGGCATTTCTTTAATGCAGGCTGTGCAATTAGTGGCCCAAAAGTTGATTAAGACTACTTTTCCTTTAAGGCTATCCATAGAGATTTTAGTGCCATCGATAGTGGTGAAGACTACATTGGGCGCACTTTTTTTATTGTTTAGTTGCAGGCCTAGGAATGTAAGTAAGCCTAAAATGATTAGTGGCAATAATGTTTTTTTTAATAAATGATTCATATTGCTAGTGTATCGTCTTCTTCAACTGATAATTAATTTTTTAGCGCGCCTTTGGCGACAAAATTCTGACGCTGGCAATTAGTTTTAATTCAATTTTTTCTATTAATGAAACGGAGTGGTGTGCCAATAACCATGCAACTGTTACGCTTATTTGCGCGTCGGCACCATGATATAATCGCATCTTTAATAGCAAAGCTATTTATCAAAATCTAAATGAACGCACCTTTATCTAGCAATATTCTGCATGCAGAAGCCAAGCCAGCACAGCGCTTGCGCGAAATACCTTACAACTATACCTCTTTCTCAGACCGTGAAATTGTCATCAGGTTTTTAGGAGAGGAGATTTGGAGTATTTTAAACGAACTACGTGGTGAGCGTAAAACGGGTCGTTCTGCGCGTATGTTGTTTGAAGTGTTAGGTGATTTGTGGGTAGTGACACGTAACCCCTATTTGCAAGATGATCTTCTTGAAAATCCTAAACGCCTCAAAGCCCTAGTGGATGCCTTGCATCATAGAATTAATTCGATTGATGAGCGTAGTGCCGGCAATGAAAAAGTATTGAAGCTAGTTGTTGCGGCGCGCCATGCTGTTACTGAATTTGAGCTTGGCTTTAAACAAGTTGCCAGTTTGCGCAAAAAAGCCCTGTCGAAACTGACTAAAATTACACGTAAAGATAATATCCAGTTTGACGGTTTGGCGCGCGTGTCACACGTGACAGACGCTACTGACTGGCGTGTTGAATATCCGTTTGTAGTTTTGAACCCAGATACTGAAAAAGAAATTGCCGCCTTGGTACGTGCCTGTATTGAGTTAGGGTTAACTATTATTCCACGAGGTGGTGGTACAGGCTATACCGGGGGAGCGATTCCACTAACGGCAATGTCAGCCGTCATCAATACTGAAAAACTAGATCAGCATAGCGGTGTGCAAATGCGCACTTTGGCAGGTGTCTCTCGACAGGTCGCTACGATTGAATGCGGTGCTGGTGTGGTTACGCGTCGCGCGATGGAAGCAGCAAGTGAAGCTGGTTTAGAGTTTGCTTGCGATCCAACTTCTGCTGATGCTTCTTGTATTGGCGGTAATGTCGCCATGAATGCGGGCGGTAAAAAAGCTGTGCTATGGGGTACGGCGTTAGATAATCTAGCCTCATGGCGCATGGTGACACCAGATGCTGAATGGCTAGAGGTAGAACGCTTAGACCATAACCTAGGCAAAATTCATGATATACCGCTGGCTCGCTTTAAAGTAAGTCGGTATGCCGAAGATATGAAAACCCTGCTATCTGAGCCTACGGTTTTAGAAATTCCTGGCTCTAGTTTCCGTAAAGTAGGCTTGGGTAAAGACGTTACAGATAAATTCTTATCAGGCTTACCAGGCATACAAAAAGAGGGCTGTGATGGATTAATCACTTCAGCGACTTTTATCTTGCATCGTATGCCTAAGCATGTGCGCACTGTGGCATTAGAATTTTTCGGCAATGTGTCACATGCTGTGCCGGCGATTGTTGAAATTAAAGATTACCTAGATGCTACCGCAAAAAAAGATCCTATCGTTCTGATGGCAGGTCTAGAGCATATGGATGAGCGCTATATTAAAGCGGTTGGTTATGCCACAAAAGCGGCGCGACAACAACGTCCTAAAATGGTGTTAATCGCAGATATTGCTTCCGATGATGAAAATGCAGTGGGTGAAGCCGCTTCTCATATTGTGCGTTTATGTAATGCGCGTGATGGCGAGGGTTTTATTGCAGTTTCTGCAGAATCACGTAAAAAGTTTTGGTTGGATCGTGCGCGTACCGCGGCAATTGCCAAGCATACCAATGCTTTTAAGATTAACGAAGACGTAGTTATTCCATTGCCGCGATTGGGTGAATATTCAGACGGCATAGAACGCATCAATATTGAATTGTCGATTCATAATAAACTTAAGCTGGTGGATGCCTTGGAAGTCTTTATGCAAGGCGAGTTGCCCCTGCAGACAGATGAAGACGGCAATGCTGATGCCGAGATGGTGAAAAGCAAGCAAGTGATGGCGTTGCAGTTGATAGCTGAGCTTCGCCAGCGTTGGAGTTTGATTCTTAATAGCTTAGATGCGCCAGTTTCTGTCCTTGGCAACGCTGGAGAATCGCTAAGTCAATACGAAAATATATTCCGTGCGGTACAGTCCTATGACTTGCGAATTTCATGGAAGCGCGAATTAAAACGACCTATGGCAGATATTTTTGCCGGACGTGAATTTCAAAAGATATTAGATCGATGTGACGAGATTCACAAAAAGGTTCTGAAAAGCAGAGTTTTCATTGCCTTACACATGCATGCCGGTGACGGTAATGTGCATACCAATATCCCAGTGAATTCTGATGACTATGAAATGATGCAAGCCGCTCATGCCGCAGTGGCGCGTGTGATGGCCTTGGCTACTGGCCTTGATGGGGTTATTTCAGGTGAGCATGGCATTGGCATTACCAAAATGGAGTTCTTGGATCAGTCTGTGATTGATAGTTTTACTGCTTACAAAAATAAAGTTGACCCTAATGGGCACTTTAATAAAGGTAAGCTGTTGGCAGGTTCTGGCCTTGAAAATGCCTATACGCCAAGTTTTGGCTTGTTGGAACAAGAGTCCATTATTATGGAGCAGTCTGCTATAGGCGAAATTGCTGACTCTATTAGTGATTGTTTGCGCTGTGGAAAATGTAAGCCGGTGTGCACGACTCATGTACCACGTGCCAATCTTTTGTATTCCCCGCGTAATAAGATTTTAGCCACATCACTCTTGATTGAGGCGTTTTTATACGAGGAGCAAACGCGCCGAGGTATTTCACTCAAGCATTTTGATGAGTTTAATGATGTTGCTGACCATTGCACGGTCTGTCATAAGTGCTTAAATCCATGCCCAGTAGATATTGACTTTGGTGATGTATCTATTTCTATGCGTAATTTTTTACGTGAACAAGGCAAAAAAAGATTTAACCCAGTGACAGCAGCGGGCATGGCCTTTTTAAATGCTAAAGACCCAGCGACTATTAAATTTCTACATTTATTTATGATCACTATCGGTTATCGAGCACAAAGTTTTGTTCATGGCCTAGCTAAAAAGTTTGGGTTACTTAGAGATAAAATTCGGCCGCCAGCCACTGTTGGTAAGCCGGAAATCAAAGCACAAGTAGTGCATTTTATTAATCGACCAATGCCAAAAGCAATGCCAACTAAAACTTCACGCGCATTGTTGGGTGTAGAAGATGACAGCATGATTCCGGTGATTCGTAATCCTCAGAAAGTGACTGAAGATTCAGAAGCGGTATTTTACTTTCCTGGATGTGGCTCTGAGAGGCTATTCTCTAATGTTGGCTTAGCCACGCAAGCCATGTTATACGAGGTGGGTGCCATTACGGTATTGCCGCCAGGATACCTATGTTGCGGCTACCCACAAACCGCGAGTGGAAACCATGATAAAGGCCAGCAAATTACAGCGGATAATCGCGTACTATTCCATCGGGTTGCCAACACGCTGAATTATTTGGATATTAAAACTGTTATTGTTTCTTGCGGTACTTGTATGGACCAATTGCAGAAGTATCAATTTGAGAAGATATTCCCTGGTTGCCGCTTGCTTGATATTCATGAGTATTTGATGGAGAAAGATGTGCGCTTGCAAGGCGTATCCGGAACGCGTTATATGTACCACGAGCCATGCCATAGCCCGATGAAAACCTACAAGTCTATGGAGGTCACTAATAAGCTAATGGGTACCGAAGTACAGTTGAATGATCGTTGTTGCGGTGAGAGTGGTACGTTTGCTGTTGACCGTCCAGATATTGCCACTCAAGTCAAAATGCGTAAACAGGAAGAATTGGAAAAAGGCATGACTAAGATGGGTTTAACAGTAGGTGCACCCGAGGAAAAAGTAAAAATTCTAACTTCATGCCCTAGTTGTCTCCAAGGGTTGTCTCGATATGGCGAAGATACTGGGATAGAAGCCGACTATATCGTGGTTGAAATGGCCAAACACCTTTTAGGTGAAAATTGGATGCAGGAATATGTTGAGCGTGTTAATAAAGGTGGTATCGAGAAGGTACTGCTGTAGTTATTCTGGCTTTCAAGGATAAGAAAAGGGGCTTTGGCCCCTTTTTCTTATGAGGAAAAATTCAAGCGAGCATAGGGATTATAACCCTATACGTTTGTTTCACTAAAAAGGCAGGAAGACCGCAGTAGCAAGATTTTGCATCACGCGTGATATAAAGCGCTGCGACTTTTCCGCCAAAGCCACCGCGAATAAATCGGTACGACCTATGATTTTTCCAAACTCACGCTCAAACGATAAATTACGCTCTGTGGCGCTAATCTCATTGCTTAACAAAAATAAAGTACCTTGTTCATCTCTAGCGTTTGAGATTTTCCAAGCTGCAATTTCAAAATTTCTGGCAGCGTTATAGATGTGTTGCGGGTCAATGGTGTCAGTAAAGTAAAAATCTGTTTTTCCATCATGAGCTTTCAGCAGCATGGTGTGGAGTCCCACAATAAACGGGAGTACGCGATCACCCGTATATTCTGGGTTAAAGGCTAGAAAAATAGCTTCAGTGTCCTGAGCATTGTTCATCGCCTCAAACTTGTAATGATGCTGGGTTTCGCCATTAAATACCCAGTTAACCATTTTCTCAGCGACATCCGAAGTGCTCTTTTGTAGTTCGTGCGGATTGCGCTTATACAGTTTTAACATCAGTAAGCGCAGACTTTCAGTGTTCTCGTGTATTTCTACATCTGCCATGCGATCAAAATCAGATTTTGCCAGTTGATTAATAGTGCTACGATCGCCTTGCACGGGAATAGTTTTCTCTGGAGTCTTTCCAGACTTGGCATTAATTGGTGTATTGGCGCAAGCAGCTAAGATTAAAATCAGCGGCGTTATAGTAATAATCGCTAAGGTTTTCATTGCTAAAATAGTATCACTTTTAGAACAAAGCAACCTGTTTTTGGATAATACGTGCTTTGGGAAATACTTCGCTAAAAGTGCTACCTACACCCAGTTCGCTATTGATTTCAAGCTTGGCCTGATGGCGAGTTAGGATGTGTTTTACGATGGACAGGCCTAGCCCGGTGCCGCCAGTTTCGCGACTACGACTGCGGTCAACCCGATAAAAGCGCTCGGTTAGCCTGTCGATATGCTTTTGCTCAATACCAATACCATTGTCGCTGACACTGAATACGGCTTGGTTATTACTGAGCTCCCAGTTAACCTTAATTTCACCTCCAGTTGGTGTGTAGCGGATCGCATTGCTAATTAAATTGCTCATGGCGCTTTGTAACTCACCTGCTGCGCCTAATAAATTTAGATGTGGGTCTATATTGGCAATGATTTGATGTTTGCCTTGGCTAAGCGCCTTTGCATCATTGATGATCATATTTAGCATTGATGGCATGTCTATTTCTATGTTTTCAGGGGCCTGCACGTTGCTTTCTATATGGGATAGCGTAAGCAAATCGTCTATCAACAAACGCATGCGCATGGTTTGTTCTTGCATCATATTGAAATAGCTACGTGTGCTTTCTGGCACGGCACCTTCCATGTCCAATAAGGTTTCCACAAATCCGCCTACGACAGTAAGTGGCGTACGTAGCTCATGCGATACGTTGGCTATAAAGTCGCGACGCATCGTTTCAATTTTTTCTAGCTGTGTAACATCCCGACAAATCAGGAGTTTCTGTTTAGAGCCATAAGGGATTAGTTGAATTTCAAGGGTCACGTCTAAGTTGCGCCATGATTTGAGTTTAATAGGTTCAGAATAGTCTTGTTCTTGTAAGTAACTCACAAAGTCGCCATGGCGGACTAAATAGTTGATAGGTTGATTCTCATCTTTCTTCAAATCCAGACCCAATTTAACTTCAGCTGGTGGGTTGCACCATTCAATTTCATTGGCTGCATTGAGAACGACTACACCATCCGGTAAGGCGCTTGCGGCATGACGAAAGCGCCCTAAAGCAGAGCTTAATTGGGTTTGATTGCGCGAGTGGCGGCGGTATTCTTGGTAAAGGGCCCCGAATACATCCTCCCAAGCACCTGAGCCGTCGGGAATATGGTTAAGTACTGGTTTTTTTAGCCATAAATTGAGTTGATGTAGCCAGTATAGATGGCCGATAAGATAGGCTGTAATAACTACAGAAAAGACTAAAAGAGCGTTCGTTGCGCTACTGCTGGCCCAAGTGATTAGGCAAATGATAATGAGTGTTAAGCCTAGCCAAAAGGCATTCCAGCGTATATCTTGCACTTGCAAACCCCTCTCAAAAAAGCTAACTTATTATAACTAGGTTTTTGCTGACATAAGATTTAAGCGGGTATAAATTTGATATTAATTACAAGTCTAGATAGATTTAACTTTTTCGCGCAGGCATGCCTGCGCGATTGATGCCATCTTACTGAACTGATAACCGATAACCAGCGCCACGAACGGTTTGAATTAAATCTTCATGGCCCGAAATAGAAAGTGCATTGCGTAAACGGCGTATATGGACATCCACCGTACGATCTTCAACAAAAACGCGATCGCCCCACACCTTATCTAACAATTGACTCCGCGTATGCACGCGTTCAGCATTTGACATAAAAAAGTGTAGCAATCTAAACTCAGTAGGCCCAAGGTCAATTATTTTATCTTTACCGGTTACCCTGTGCGTGGTGGGGTCTAGGCGCAAACCACTTACTTCAATGGGGTCGTCTGTCATTTGTGGTGCGCGACGGCGCAACACAGCTTTAATGCGCGCATTCAGTTCACGTGGGCTAAATGGTTTAGTTACATAGTCGTCAGCACCCACTTCAAGGCCACGTACTTTGTCATATTCATCACCACGAGCGGTGAGCATGATGATAGGGATAGATTTGGTTAACGTGTCCGATTTTAACTTACGAGCAAACTCCAAGCCATTCATGCCCGGCAACATCCAGTCCAATAAAATTAAATCTGGCATGGCTTCTCGGAGTAATTCTTGGGCATGCTCAGCACTTAGTGCACGCATGGCATTATGGCCAGCTTGAGTAATGTTAAGGGCAAGCAATTCTTGAATTGCAGGTTCATCTTCAACTACTAATATATTGGCTGGCATGTATTTTCCTTATCGCTACTTACACTTAGTTTGACCACTATAAATAGTTTATGACTCTATTGTTACGATTTAATGACAAATTCTTAATCCACTTAGGATAAATTTCACAAATAAGTCATTTGCCATTTGTTTCATTTTGTAACACCATATACCAATTGCAACATTTTCAATGGTGCATTACTAAAATTTCAATTGCAGCATGAGAGGGAAGAAATGGCAGATTTTTTTTCAAAAGAGCATATTACCGCCAACGCTAATTTTAATCGCTGGTTGGTCCCCCCCGCAGCCTTAGCTGTGCATCTATCAATAGGCATGGCTTATGGCTTCAGCGTATTCTGGAAGCCTCTTGGAAACGCCTTAATGGATGCAGATGGGAAACCGCTCTTAGCTTGTGCTGCGGGAGCAACAACTTTTGCAGAGAAATTATCTGGTACTGCTAGAGCGTTATTTGCCACCGACTGCAACTGGACGCAATTTGATTTAGGCTGGATGTATACCCTGTTTTTTGTGTTACTAGGTTGTTCTGCCGCGCTCTGGGGTGGGTGGCTTGAGCGCGCAGGGCCCCGCAAGGCAGGTTTGGTGTCTATGCTCTGTTGGTGTGGCGGTTTATTGATCTCAGCTTACGGTGTACATAGTCACCAATTGTGGATGATGTGGCTAGGCTCTGGCGTAATCGGCGGAATCGGGCTGGGTCTAGGATATATTTCACCAGTATCTACGCTAATTAAGTGGTTTCCTGATCGCCGTGGCATGGCTACAGGTATGGCTATTATGGGTTTTGGCGGTGGGGCGATGATAGGTTCACCGCTAGCAACTAAACTGATGACCTATTTTGCAACGGCTACTAGCGTCGGTGTTTGGCAAACTTTTGTGGCATTAGCGGCAATCTACTTTGTCTTTATGTTAGGTGGATCCTTGGGGTATCGCGTTCCCCCTGTAGGTTGGCTACCAGCCAATTGGACTCCACCACCAGCTAAGAAAAACACCATGATTGCCTCACGACATGTGCATTTAAATAATGCGCATAAAACTCCGCAGTTTTGGTTGTTATGGTTAGTGCTGTGTATGAATGTATCGGCTGGTATCGGTATTATTGGTGCTGCAGCACCTATGCTACAGGAAACTTTTAGTGGCGCTCTAATAGGGCAGGCTAGTGTTGGTTTTGCAGAGATTAAGAAAGATTTGGTACTAACCGCTGCAGCAGCTTCAGTGGCTGCCGGATTTGTGGGTTTAATCTCAATTTTTAATATTTTAGGCAGATTTGCTTGGGCGACATCATCAGATAAACTAGGGCGCCAACGTACCTACTATATTTTCTTTATTTTAGGCGCGGCCATGTATTGCAGTATGACCTATATGGCAGGCCTCAAGTCACTCGCATTGTTCGTTGCAAGTTTCTGCGTGATTGCTTCCATGTATGGTGGTGGCTTTGCCACCATCCCCGCTTATTTGGCGGATCTATTTGGCACCCAATTTGTGGGCGCTATTCATGGCCGACTGCTTACGGCATGGTCAACTGCTGGGATTTTAGGGCCTGTGATTGTTAACTATATGCATGACACCCGATT
>CAIOPD010000116.1 GCA_903860085.1 uncultured Pseudomonadota bacterium | reverse complement strand
TAAATCACCAGTGCGCTTACCACCAAAATATTCCAGTGACAGACGCAATAAATGTTCATAAGTAATGGTGCGCAGATCGGCGCCTATGCGCTCGCTTACTAACGCTAAAATATAGGTACGCGCCCAGCCCAAACTCCAAGCGAGCAAGGCTGAACCTAGTAAGCCGGCGAGTAACAGTGACACCATCCCGTAGTCAATAGGGGCGCCGTTTTGATAAGGAATCAGCACTTTGTCCATAAGCGGTATAGTGAGGTAGGGTGGGACTAAGGTGGCCGCAGTGGAGGCAAGCATCAGCAGAAATCCACCTAATAATTGCCATTGATACGGTTTGGCAAAACGCCATAAGCGAAGCAATGTCCAAGTGGACGGTGGTTTATCAATTTCTCCATCACAATGTGCACACTCTAATGTGTCGGCTGTAAGCTCGGTTTGACAGTTTGGACAATATTGCACATCTTCGGTCGCGATAGGTTCACCGCTCACAAAGCTGGCAAGTTGTAGCGTAAACTGCTTGTTAAAACGCGCTACTGCAGCGTCGTGTGCTAGGGTGTAATTCCAGCGCGCGAGCCTTGTATCATCATCAAATAACTCTAGGCTGCCCACCCCTGCATGGTCGTGATGTTGACAGTGAAGATTGGCTTGGAACGGGTAGCTCACGGCGGTGGTTTGTGGATCGCTGATGTGAAGTAGGCGTTCAGCGCTTAGCACTAACAGCTGTTTTTTGAAGTGCAATAGTGGGTCGAGATTAATCTCTAACCAAGCAATAATGGGCTCATTCTGATGAAGTTGCGACTGCGCAGCGGCGATCCAGTGGCCTGGTAGCACTTGATAAATTGGACTTGACGGGAGTATTTGGTTGTTCACAGCGGCTGAGTGTACTACAATCCACAAGGCTGATAAACAGTTATGGCGTGCTTTTTGGTAAACTTTAACGGTATGCCGACTTCGCAACTTTCCTACCTTCAATTCATCTGGACCGACTGATGGAGTTTCTAAAGATTTTACCCCTGCGTGGACCAAATATATGGACATACCGTCCAGTATTAGAGGTGTGGCTAGACATTGGCGCCTTAGAGGATTCCCCTTCTAATACGATCCCTGGTTTTTACGAGCGTCTCAGTAGTTGGCTACCAACATTGGCAGAGCATCGATGTGGCATTGACGAGCGCGGCGGATTTTTGCAGCGTGTGCGTGAAGGCACTTGGCCTGGACATATTTTGGAGCATGTCACGTTAGAGCTACAATCTTTGGCGGGTATGCAAGGTGGCTTTGGTAAGGCGCGCAGCACAGACGTGCGTGGCGTCTATAAAGTAGTGGTGCGCTCTCGCAATGAGCAGGTGAGCCGAGTAGCTATCCATGCAGCGCGCGACTTAGTTCTGGCGGCCATGCAGGATCGCCCGTTTGATCTACCCGCAACGCTGACTCAATTGCGTGATATGGTTGATTCGTTATGCTTAGGACCGAGCACCGCTTGTATTGTGGATGCCGCCACTGCACGCAATATCCCCTCCATTCGTTTGACTGCCGGTAATCTAGTGCAACTAGGATATGGCGCTCGTCAGCATCGAATTTGGACTGCGGAGACTGATCAAACTAGCGCTATTGCCGAAAGCATTTCTGGCGATAAAGATTTAACTAAAAGTTTATTAGAGGCATGTGGTGTACCAGTGCCAGAAGGCCGTTTAGTGGATAGCGTGGCGGATGCCTGGGATGCGGCTGAAGACATAGGCTTGCCTGTTGTAGTTAAGCCGCGTGATGGAAATCATGGACGTGGCGTTTCCATGGAATTGATGACGCACGCCGAAGTGGAAGCGGCCTATCACTTAGCGCGAGATGAAGGTAGCGGAGTGATGGTCGAACGTTTTGTGCGCGGAAGCGAACACCGCTTGCTCATTGTGGGCGGAAAATTAGCAGCAGCTGCTAGAGGCGAGTCTGTATGTGTTGTTGGCGATGGCAAGGCCACGATTCGTGAGTTAATTGCACGTGACATTAATACCGATCCACGCCGAGGCGAAGCCGAAGAATTTCCGTTGGATCTAATTTCCATCGATGACAATGCGGCCGCTATGTTTGAAATTGAGCGTCAGGGTTTTAACGCTGATGCAATCCCTGTAGCAGGTAAGCAAATCATTGTTCAACGCAATGGAAATGTGGCGCTGGATGTGACTGACTTAGTGCACCCTGAAGTGGCCGCAACAGCCGCGCTGGCTGCACGCATTGTTGGACTCGATATTGCTGGTGTGGATTTGGTGGCGGAAGACATTTCAAAGCCATTAGCAGCCCAAGGTGGTGCTATTGTTGAAGTCAATGCGGGCCCCGGCCTATTAATGCATCTTAAACCTGCGGAAGGCGAGGCGCGCCCAGTGGGTAAAGCAATCGTTGATAGTTTATTTGCCGATGGTGATGATGGCCGTATTCCTGTTGTTGGTATTGCTGGTACTTACGGTAAAACGTTGGTGGCACAAATCGTCTCTAGATTGCTACATTTAAGTGGCAAGCATGTGGGCTTAGCTTGCAGTTCTGGACTCTATCTTGAACAGCGTCAGGTCGAAAAGTCGGATTGTGCGACTTGGGCGGCAGCGCAAAAGTTATTGATGAACCGTAATTTAGATGCGGCGGTCATTGAAAATAGCTTTACTACGATTTTAGCGGAAGGTTTAGGTTATGACCGCTGTCAGGTCGGCGTGGTAACCAATGTCAATCCTGCGCAACATGTAGGCGAATACTATATTGAAACGCC
>CAIOPD010000115.1 GCA_903860085.1 uncultured Pseudomonadota bacterium | reverse complement strand
CGATGGAAGGTAAAGAAATCTTCACTCATGCAGGCGGTGGCGAATACCACTACATCCCCGCACTGAACGAAAATGAAGCTTGGATAGCAGCAATGGCCACCATTGCGCTAGAAAATCTGCAAGGCTGGATTAGCCCAGATTGGAGTTCAGAGCAAGCTACAGAAGAATCTAAACTAACGCAATCCAGAGCGCAGGCTTTGGGTGCTTCGCAATAGGCGCTATACTTCTACTTTAAGCAAAATAGATGACACTATGATAGTAATTACCGGCGGTGCTGGCATGATAGGTTCTATGATTGCCTGGCATCTGAATAACAAGTTGTCGCGTGATGATATGGTCATTGTAGATCGCATCACCCATCCAGATCAGTGGCAAAACTTAGTCAAGCGTCAATATGTGCAATATTTAGATAAAGACCAGCTTCTATCTTGGCTTGAGGGGCGCAATGACGTTGCTGCTATTATTCATATGGGCGCTATCAGCGCTACTACTGAGCGCGATTTCAATAAATTAGTCGCGGACAATATCCACTACTCGCAAGACCTTTGGCGCTGGTGTGCTCATAATAACGCCGCATTTTTCTATGCCAGCTCAGCAGCGACCTATGGGGATGGTGCCAATGGTTATGATGACAACTCTATAGCAAATCTGCGTCCGCTTAACGGTTATGGATATTCCAAGCACTTCTTTGATCAATGGACTTTGCAACAATCAAGCACCAACATGCCAACACCAAGCGCGTGGGCTGGATTCAAGTTTTTCAATGTCTATGGCCCGAACGAATATCATAAAGAACGTATGGCCAGCGTGGCATTGCATAGTTTTAATCAGTTCAAAGAATTGGGTTGCGTTAAGTTATTCAAAAGCCATAAAGTTGGCTATGAGGACGGCATGCAACTTCGCGATTTTGTCTATGTAAAGGACGCAGCGGCAGTGGTAGTGCATTTCCTACAAATGGCCCTGCAAAATCAACCTTGTACGAATGGCATCTACAATATTGGCACAGGGAAAGCACGCGCATTTAAGGATTTAGCTACAGCCGTGATGTTGAGCATAGGTAAAACCCCCAATATCACTTACATTGAGATGCCAGAAGACCTACAAGGTAAATACCAATACTTTACCGAAGCTACCATGAACAAACTTGCTAGCACTGGCTATAAGCAAGATTTTTATAGTTTGGAAGACGGCGTACAAGACTACGTGCAAAACTATCTTATGCAAGACGATGCTTACTGCTAAATCAAAAAATATAAAAGAGATTTTACTTTGACCCAAAATACACAAACAGCATTCTTACAGCATGAATTAGAGGCGCATACGGCCATGTTTGCAAAGTTAGTCGCCCTATTCCCACAAGTGGTTGCCGTGGCGAATGAGTTGCGCGCCACCATGCAACGCGGCGGAAAGATTTTGATTATGGGCAATGGCGGCAGTGCAGCCGATAGCCAACATATCGCCGCTGAAATTGTCGGTCGCTATAAAAAAGAACGTCGTGGCTTGCCAGCCATTGCACTCACCACCGACACATCGATTATTACCTCCGTCGGCAATGATTACGGTTATGACTATATCTTCGCCCGCCAGATTGAAGCGCTGTGCCGCCCTGAAGACGCAGTAATTGGCATTACAACCTCTGGCAATAGCAAAAATGTGGTCAATGCCATTATTGAAGCTAACGCCATCGGCGCTACCACGATAGGCTTGACTGGCGGCAGTGGTGGAAAATTGCTGGAGCTTTGTAAATTTAACTTAGTCATGCCAAGTAGCGAAACGCCACGCATACAAGAAGCGCATATTTTTATCGGCCATAGCTTATGTGATATGTTGGAAGCCGATTAGATCAAATACAATCATTAAAAATTATGAATACACACTTAACTGAAACCGTACGCCAGTTCACCGACTCTAAAGAAGTTATTTTAGTCATAGGGGATGTGATGTTGGACCGTTACCTAATCGGTAACGTCAACCGCATTTCGCCTGAGGCGCCAGTGCCAGTAGTATTACTAAAGCAAGCTGAAGATCGTGCTGGTGGCGCGGCCAATGTAGCGGCCAATTTAAGTGGTTTAGGCTTACGCACACAAATCATAGGCTGCATAGGCAATGATGATTCCGGTGATACCCTTAATAAACTTATGGCAAAAAATGGTATCGACATTAGCCATATGATGAGTTCAGCATTCCGCCCTACTGTATCCAAAACTAGAGTCATGAGCGGTAATCAACAAATTGTAAGAATTGACGATGAAAGTAGCGCTAGTTTTAACGCCCAGGAATGCACGGACTTAATAAACAAAGTGAGCATTGCTCTTAGCGCTAAACCTGCTATGGTGATTCTGTCTGACTATGCTAAAGGTCTACTCAGCGATAACACATGCAAGGCGATTATTACACTATGCAAACAACTTGGCATTCCAGTGATCGCTGACCCTAAGGGCCGTGACTACTCCAAATATAAAGGTGCTAACGCACTGACGCCAAATAAAAAAGAAACTGCTGAAGCTTGCAATGTTGAGTTGCATGAGACCGAAGCGTTGCTCCATGCCGCACAACAACTTAAAGATCAGTTAGGACTAGACTTCCTTGCCGTTACCCGTGGCGAAGAAGGCATTTCCTATATAGATCATACACAAATTCAACATATTCCTGCGACAGCAAAAAAAGTATTCGATGTGTCTGGCGCTGGTGACACAGTCATTGCAACCCTAGCAGCTGGCATGGTGCATGGTTTAAACGCACATGATGCGTTGCAACTGGCCAATATCGCTGCAGCTATTGTGGTGGGGAAAGTGGGTACGGTTCCAGTCAGCCAAGCTGAGTTACTGCAGGCTTTAGTCAGTGAAGATAAGTTATCGCAAGCCGATAAAATTTGTAACCAAACCCAGTTAATGTCCTTGGTGAGTGAGTGGAAAGCTCATCACGAAAAAATCGTGTTTACCAATGGCTGTTTTGATTTATTACACGCGGGCCATGTGACTTATCTAGAGGCCGCTAAAAAAACTGGTGACAGACTAATTTTAGGCCTCAATACCGACAGATCAGTCAGCGCATTAAAAGGCCCAACACGGCCTGTGATTCATGAACAAGATCGCGCACGCGTTCTGGCGGCGCTGGCCGCAGTGGATGCGGTAATTCTATTTGATGAAGACACCCCCATTAATCTAATCAATGCTATTCAACCCGACATTATCGCCAAAGGCAGTGACTATACAGAAGCGCAAGTGGTCGGCGCTAAAGAAGTGAAATCTTGGGGTGGAAAAGTAGCGCTGATCGACTTGGTGGCTGGACGGAGCACTAGCGGGATTTTAGAAAAAATTGCCAGCTAAATTTTATTTGAATTG
>CAIOPD010000114.1 GCA_903860085.1 uncultured Pseudomonadota bacterium | reverse complement strand
ATTCGAGTTGAAATAGAAGCCTTACTTTCAATGGGCTTAGTCAACTCTCCCATGGCTGGATCAGACATTAGAGTGGCTAGCGGCAACTTCATTACCGCCAAACCGCTGGGCATTCGTGATGGTGTTGATTTGCAGCATACTGGAGAAGTAAGAAGAGTAGATGCTGTCGGCATCCAAAAGCGGCTTGATGACGGCGAATTGGTATTGTTATCACCTTTGGGCTATTCACCCACTGGGGCAGCATTCAACCTTAGCTTAGAGGATGCCGCGGTGAGCACAGCCATTGCGCTAGATGCGGATAAGTTGATTTTCTTAATGGATAGTGCCGGAGTGCATAATTTGCGCGGTGAGCTCTTACGTGAAATGACCGCGGAGAAAGCCAAGAACCTTCTGGAATCTGTGGCCAAAAGTGAGCAAGCCATTAACATCTCAGAAGATATAAACTACTACTTGCCAGCCGCCGTGCGTGCCTGCGAACATGGTGTAGCGCGGACGCATTTAATCAGCCGCCATATTGACGGTGCAATTATTCAGGAGCTCTTTACCTTAGACGGGATAGGCACCATGGTGACCGAGCTTAGCCTAGAAAGTATGCGGCAAGCGGATATAGATGATGTCGGCGGCATACTAAAGCTAATTGAACCACTAGAGGAAGAAGGCGTGCTAGTGCGGCGCGGGCGTGAGAGAATAGAAATGGAAATCGAGCATTTTTATGTGTTAGAGCACGGGAACCGTATCATCGGTTGCGCTGCACTATATCCGTTTGTCGCCGAAAAAACTGCTGAATTTGCCTGCTTAGCGATAGACCCTGCGTTTAGAGGTGCCGGACGCGGTGATAGGTTATTCTATTTCTGTGCCAACGAAGCCAAAGCTAGAGGTCTTAAACAATTATTTTGCCTCACCACACGCACCGAGCACTGGTTTATAGAGCGCGGTTTTATGGAACAAAATGTAGAAAAACTTCCAGTTGAAAGACAAAAGCTGTATAACTTTCAACGCAAATCTAAGGTTTTCATCAAAACACTTTGATTTTTTAGATACAATGGCAAAACTAACCTAGATCCACTTCATCAATTGAAGAGACCCTGATGCTGAACATAACCACCGCAACGCAAAAAGCGCATACCCTTGCAGAGGCTCTGCCTTATATCAAACGCTTTTTTGATAAAACCATCGTAATTAAATACGGTGGCAATGCTATGACCGATGACCATCTTAAGCAATGTTTTGCTCAAGATGTAGTGCTACTCAAACTGGTCGGCATGAACCCCGTTGTAGTGCACGGAGGTGGTCCACAAATCAATGAAATGCTTGATAAGCTAGGTAAAAAGGGTGAGTTTATTCAAGGCATGCGTGTCACTGATGCTGAAACTATGGATGTGGTGGAGATGGTCCTAGGCGGACAGGTGAACAAAGAGATTGTGAACCTAATTAATCGGAACGGCGGAAAAGCTGTCGGTCTGACTGGTCAGGATGGTAATTTCATACATGCGCACAAGCTACTGATTGAGGATAAAGACAATCCGAGCAAAATGATTGATATTGGTCAAGTAGGGCAAATAACATCTATAGATCCTAGCATTATTAATTTTTTGGATAGCGGTGATTTTATTCCAGTAGTAGCGCCAATAGGCGTGGGTGAAGATGGTGAAACCTACAATATAAATGCCGATTTAGTGGCCGGTAAACTCGCAGAGATTTTAGGCGCCGAGAAATTAATATTACTTACCAACACACCTGGCGTATTAGATAAAGATGGGCAATTGCTGACAGGGTTAACGCCAAAACAGATTGATGACCTAGTCGCTGACGGTACGCTTTCTGGTGGCATGTTACCTAAAATCAGTTCAGCCTTGGATGCTGCTCGAAGTGGCGTAAAGACAGTGCATATTATTGACGGACGGGTTGAGCATGCACTACTGCTAGAAATTTTAACCGACGAAGGTATTGGCACGTTGATTAAAGCTAAATAGCCTGAAGCACAAACACATGTCTAAAGTTTGGATATTTGATTTAGACGATACGCTTCACAACGCTTCAGCCCATATTTTCCCAGTGATGAATCAAATCATGACTGAATATATGATGGCGTCCCTAGATTTAGCCGAATGCGAAGCCCATCGTTTACGCAAGCACTACTGGCGCATTTATGGTGCAACACTTAAAGGCTTAATACGCCATCATAGTGGCCATCCTAGCTACTTCTGCCCTTATCATTTTTTAGAACAAACCCACAGCTTTCCACAACTACCCGAAATGGTCGTCCAAGCTAGTGGGCTTCGCCATATGTTAAGAAACCTAACTGGGCGCAAAGTCATCTTTACCAACGCTCCACGTAACTATGCTTTACGCGTGCTTGATATACTAGGTATTAGCGATTGTTTTGAACTCGTATTTAGTGTTGAATCTGCACGCTTTCATGCCAAACCCTCTGTGCGAGGTTTTCAAATGCTACTCAAAGCCATTAAGATGCCAGCCCACAACTGCATCCTATTGGAAGACAATTTGCCCGCGCTGATGACAGCTAAACGTCTTGGTATGAAAACCATATGGGTATCCAAAGAACTAAAAAAACCAAATTATGTTGATTACCGATTACACAAAGTGTTAGCACTTACTCACCTTAAGCTATAATGGCTGCATCAATCTAAGGGAGGGGAAGTATGGCCGGAGAACGTAAGCAACAGATATTAGAAACCCTCGCTAAAATGCTAGAAGCGCCTAAGCGTGAGAAAATCACTACAGCCTTACTTGCTGCTAGACTTGATGTTAGTGAGGCTGCACTGTATCGGCATTTTGCTAATAAAGCGCAAATGTTTGAAGGTCTGATTGTATTTATTGAAGAAACTATTTTTGGCTTAATTAATAAAATTAGCAGCGAAGAAACTGACGGTCTGCGCCAAGTACAACGCATCATTACAATGCTATTAGTGTTTGCTGAAAAAAATCCTGGCATGACACGCGTGCTAATTGGTGATGCGCTGGTTAACGAAGATGAAAAATTGCAAATACGCATGAACCAACTTTACGATCGTATAGAAGTGACCTTAAAGCAAAGCCTACGCATTGCACAAGCACAATCCGAATCGCAAAGCGATGCAGAGGCACAAGCTAACTTAATGGTATGTTTCGTGGCGGGCCGCTGGCAGCAATTCGCAAAAAGTGGCTTTAAACGTAAACCGTCGGAGTTTATCCAACAACAAATCAATATGCTGCTCAATGCGCATTAAGTAGCTGGCATTCATATTGACCAAGTGCTTGGGGGGAAATAGTTCGAACCCTGAATGCAAATCGTGGTCTTAACTAACTGAATTTATGGTGGGTACTGCCCACAACACCTCACAAAATAGTAATGGAGAAGAGTTTTTTGGAAAATACAATATTAGGTTTTACAGAGGCGCAGATTGCCGAGTTTGGCACTACTTATGGCATAGCAGGACTAATGCTATTGATGCTTTTTATTATTGGTCACCTAGCATGGGAATCTAAAGCTGGGAAATTTGGTACTTTTGCACTTTACCTAGGTCTGTCTTTTGGTATGGTAGGTTATATTGCCAAATACTTTATTCAATATAAACTTGGCATTCAATAAGCTACCAACCTAAGCGAATAATGCTGAATTAACTGCCTCTAGTCTGGCCGCATACACTGCCAGCTTGATTTTCTCAGGTTCACTATACCCGTTAGCTACCTCGCCAGCATTCACGCTCAGTGAGGCGGCTAAAGCTTTCTTCATTAAGTCGGCCGCGGGTGTTTCGCATTCCTCCTTTCCAGTCCGTCCTCTAGCATCCGCTTCACAAGCCAGCAGGAAATCTTTAAATCTAGCCGGTTGGCGTATGGCATCAAGTTCAATTAAGAAATTCAGGAGCGCTGGTGCTTTCATCAATGGTGCTTGATAAAGCTTGCCATGAAATTTTGTCACTATCAACGCGAGCTCGCGACAATCATTAGGTACTTTTAATCTTAAACAAAGCGTTTTGACCAGATCAACGCCACGTTGCTCATGGCCAATATGTCGTGGCAAAATCTCTGCTGATGTCAGCCCTTTACCAACATCGTGCAACAGTGCGGCAAAACGCACTGCTAGAGAATACTGTTGGCTAGCAGCGTAATCAACGACCAACATCACATGCAAACCACAATCGATCTCTGGATGATGTTGTTCCGGTTGTGGCACACCCCATAACCGATCTAACTCTGGCATTATCTTTTGTAATGCACCACAAGCACGCAACACGTCAAACATACGCGATGGCCGACTCTCCATAAGGCCTTTTGCCAGCTCTTGCCAAACGCGCTCAGCGACCAATGCATCCACCTCACCAGCTACAACCATTTGCTGCATTAATGCAATGGTTTCTGGGGCTACGCTAAACTCAGATAAACGTGCCGAAAAGCGGGCTGCACGAAGTATACGTACTGGATCTTCTGCAAAGGCCTCACTCACATGTCGCAGGGTTTTAGATTGGATATCGCGCAATCCATGATAAGGATCAATCAACTGACCATCACTAGACTTAGCAATAGCATTAATCGTTAAATCCCTGCGGGCTAAATCCTGCTCCAAGGTCACCTCAGGAGAGGCATGCACACTAAATCCTTTGTAACCCTTGGCAGTTTTCCGCTCAGTCCGAGCTAAAGCATACTCATCATGGGTATTGGGATGCAAAAATACTGGAAAGTCTTTACCTACTGGGCGGAAGCCGGCAGCCTCCATTTCCTCTGGGGTAGCGCCAACTACAACATAGTCTTTATCCTGCACGGAGAAACCTAGCAACTCATCGCGTACTGCACCGCCAACTAAATAAGTTTGCATGAATTAGGTTTTATCTAGCGGCTAAACTGCGAAAACGATCGTAAGCACCGCGCGTATTTGCATTGACCAAATATTCAGGAATTACTGCCTCTAGTGCAGTTGGTACAAGTCCAAACACTACCGGAAATGGTGCGCTACTAATACTATCCACAGCCATTGAGCGCACATTGTCGCGTGACATGAGTTTAACTGGCATGAGTTCCATCAGGGCAGCTTGGAAATAAGATAAAGAATCATTCAATCCTATAATCCGACGATGTATGCCTAAAGCCGTCATCACCGCTTTAACTAACTCGCGAAAGGTATACACCTTAGGTCCAGCCAATTCGTATATTTGGCCATAACTAGTTTGATTTTGCAGGCTAAGCACAAAGCACGTTGCGACATCTTCTACCCAGATAGGTTGAAATTTAGCCTGTGGCTTTGCCAGCAATAGCACAGGCATTACTTTAATGAGGGTGGCGAAGAGATTAATAAATCGATCACCACGCCCAAAAATGACTGATGGCTTAAAGATGGTTAGATTTAATTTTGATATATGCGATTTTTCTACCAAAGCCAACAATGCTGCTTCACCCGCACCTTTAGACCGCAAATACTGACTAGGCGCATGCTTGCCTGCGCGCAAACTGCTCATATGTAAGAGGCGAGTGATGCCTAAATCTATGCAGGTTTTAGCTAGGCGAGCAGGAAACTGGTGGTGCATCAAATCAAAACTACTACGCCGAGTTTGGTGCAAAATGCCGATCAAATTAATGACAGCATCTGAGCCGCTAATGCCCTTACGTAGCGCTTGATTGTCGAGTATATTGCATTCCAACACTTCAACATGAGGAAGCAGCAATAGATGCTTGGCCGCTTCACGTCTGCGCGTGAGCACTTTAACTTGATAACCTGCAGCATCTAATTTTGTCACGATTGCGCTGCCAACAAAGCCTGAGCCGCCTATGACACATATTTCTTTTAATTGCATGTAACGCCCTGTATTTAAATTATTCAATTTCCGCTGTAATGACTTCAGCTTTCGCTCTGGCAGGAATGATTCCCAAACGTGATTTCAGTGTTTGTACTTTAGTACCTAAACGCGGCGCATAGAAATTGGCGTTGGCCATCACTTTCTGCACATAGTTTCTAGTTTCGAAAAAAGGGATAGTTTCAATATAAATAGCGGCTTCTAGCGGCTGTTTAGCCATCCATTGTTTTGCTCGGCTAGGTCCTGCATTGTAGGCTGCCGTTGCCATCACCGCTTGACCATCCATTAAATCTAATGTGTGCCGCATATAGTAGGTACCAATGTCTATATTGGTACCTAAATTATGAATCATATCAGCATGATAGCCACGCATGCCCATACGATGCGCCGCCCATTTAGCTGTGGCAGGCATTAACTGCATCAGACCAGAAGCTCCAACGTTGGATTTTGCATAGTGCATAAAACGGCTTTCTTGTCGCGTTAAACCATATACCCAAGCCTCGTCTACTTGCGCATTATTAGCAGAAGTATGTATTAAATCGCGATATGGGGTTGGGTAGCGCAACTTATAATCATGCAACTGACGCGTGTTGTCGGCAGTGCTAATGGCAATGTCATACCACTTCTGGCGTGAAGCAAATTCAGCAGCAGCTAATAACTGCTGATCATCGAAATTACGTGTGGCCCATACCCATTCTGATTTAGCCTCCCAGCGCATGTCCAAACGTTGAAACTCTATCGCGCGCTTAATTGCTGGATGGTTAGCAACGGCTGTGACTTCAAGCTCACTATTCACATAACTCTGCTCTGCGTTACTTAAAGACGAATCTAACTCATCAGCTGCTAACCAACCATAATAATGTCGCTCTGTTGATAAGCGGCTAAACAGGACATTCGCCTCTACTTGCTGGCTACTATTTTTAGGTGCTGTCGCCCTTAAGGCGCGTGCCCTCCAATAACGCCAGCTACTTTCATCCATTTGCTTAGCAGGCATAGCAGCAATTGCTGTTAAAACTCTAGGCCAGTCTTCAGCGCGAAGGGCAGCACGCACTTGCCAGGCGAGCTGTTCTTTTTCCAACTTAGCCCCAACTGCCAAGGCATAAAATTCTAGTGCCTGAGGATGATGTGCCCGCGCCGCATGGTAGGCGATACGCCCCCAACCATCAGCACGCTCATGCTCTGGCAGTGCGCCTTGTATGCTGCTGTAGAGACTAATCGCATCTTCTAATTTAGTGCGCGCAAGTCGATCAAGCGCAAATAGATAAAGCTCATTACCAAACCTCGTTTTAAGCATCGCTTTATCTACATCTTTTTTATTATTGCTTTGCTTACCAATAACTTGGACTTCTAATATAACTTGAGGTGTCTGGTTAGCAATCTCCAGCCACTTTAGTTCATTGGTATCGATGTTGTTTAAACGGGTCGCAATTGCCCTAGCAAGACTTGGCTTGCCGTCCAGTAATGCTAGCCTAAAGCGTGCCCAGATATCATCCGTAGACAGTGCCCCAGTTTTTTGCAATAAATCAAATAGTGCATTGCAGTTTGATGGT
>CAIOPD010000113.1 GCA_903860085.1 uncultured Pseudomonadota bacterium | reverse complement strand
TCAAAAGCACGGTACTGCTCTACGATAGGCGTAATCTCGGCGTGCTCTTGCGTAATTTTGCGATAGTTATCCATGTTGCTTGTCGCATTTTCCGCACTCATTAAGCGGTTAATTTCTTCTAAACGCTCGCTTAGAGTGGCGAGCTTTCTAATCATGCTGGGTTTCATTCTGTGCCGTTTATATTTGGTGTAATGGGTTTAATAGTAAGGCGCTTGCAAGAGACTAGTCGTTTAAATCTTTAATCTGATACAGCTGTTTCAAGGTATTTTCCAGCCGCGTATGCTCGTCACCGTGAGCAAGGTTCAGCGCATGACTAGGCGCATGTAAAAATTTATTGGTAAGTGCGTTGCTTAAGGCTTCTAGTACTTTATCTACGCTCTCGCCTTTTTGTATCAGCTTAAGTGCTTTTTCTAATTCGAATTTTCGCATCACTTCAGCTTGGTCACGAAGTGCCTTAATCGTAGGCACAGCTTCGCGTTTTTTTAGCCAATGCATAAAGTTTTCCACGCGCGCTGACACGATAATTTCGGCATCAAGGGCGGCTTCTTGGCGGTTGACCATGCCGTCGCTGACGACTTGTGCTAAATCATCTACTGTATATAAAAACACATCGTCTAATTCCGCCACTTCGGCTTCAATGTCACGCGGTACAGCTAAATCAACCATAAAAATTGGACGGTGCTTACGTGTTTTAATCGCGCTTTCCACCATACCTAAGCCCACAATTGGCAATTGACTGGCGGTACTGGTAATCACGATATCAAAATCGGCAAAGCGCTCAGGTAGATCGTTGAGTAGTATGGCGTGACCACCAATTTTTGCTGCTAAATTTGAGCCACGTTCTATGGTGCGGTTAGCTACAGTCATGCTTTTAGGTTTTTGTACCGAAAAATGATCGGCGCATAACTCAATCATTTCACCTGCGCCAATAAATAATACTTTTTGCTCACTAATGTTGCCAAAAATACGTTGTGCCAGTTTGACGGCAGCCGCAGCCATGGAAATAGAGTTTGCACCGATATCGGTATTTGTACGTACTTCTTTAGCCACTTCAAAAGTGCTCTGAAATAGCTTATGGAGCATAGTGCCAAGCGTCCCAGCTTCCTGCGCGATTTTAACCGACTGCTTAAACTGCCCCAATATTTGCGGCTCACCTAACACCATGCTGTCTAGGCCGGAGGCCACTCTAAACGCGTGCTTAACCGCTTCATCATTGGGTAAGGTGTAAATGTAAGGCTGTATGCTACTGGCCTCTAAATGATGGTATTTCGATAACCAGTTGAGCGGCTTGTTCGGATTGTCTGTGCGACAATAGAGCTCAGTACGATTGCAGGTTGATAAAATCGCTGCCTCGCTGGCGTCGTGCAGCGTCAATTCGCGGAGCGCGCTAACGAGATGTTCGCTGTTAAACGCAACATGTTCGCGGATTTGGATGGGGGCGGTCGTGTGGTTAACGCCGATGACATATAACTGCATAGGTGCAATTTTGATGGATTGGCTTATGATAAGCAAGAAATACAGGTGAACTACCCCGCCATAAATGGCAAATATTTCGTCGCAATCCTGTTAAAATATCACTTTAGTACTTATTTTCAAGCTAAATATAGCTTGAAGCTATTTGATTATATTAAATGAACGGATTCCACCATGGATAAAACTTTTAGAATTGCCCCTAGTATTCTTTCTGCGAATTTCGCCAAACTTGGCCAAGAAATTGAAGATGTCATTATTTCTGGCACTGATATTGTCCATTTTGATGTGATGGATAACCACTATGTGCCGAATTTAACCATAGGACCATTGGTCTGTGATGCGATTCGTGAAATCTCGAAAAATGTGGGCGCACTTATTGACGTGCATCTAATGGTAAAACCAGTAGATCGTATTATTCCTGACTTTGCCAAAGCGGGCGCCAATATCATTACCTTTCACCCTGAAGCATCAGATCATATTGACCGTAGCTTGAGCCTAGTGCGCGAGCAAGGTTGTAAGTCAGGCCTAGTATTTAACCCAGCCACGTCACTAAGCTATTTGGATCACGTGATGGATAAGATTGATATGATTTTACTGATGTCAGTCAACCCGGGCTTTGGTGGTCAGAAATTCATTCCAGAAACGTTGCATAAATTAACATTAGCACGCGCTCGTATTGATGCCTACTATGAAAAAACCGGCCGCCAAATTTGGCTGGAAGTGGATGGCGGCGTGAATGCCATGAATATTGCGGATATCGCTCGTGCAGGTGATGATAATTTTGTTGCAGGCAGTGCAATTTTTGGCTCACCAAAAGATACTGATAAAAATCGCTACTACACGGTTGTGGGCG
>CAIOPD010000112.1 GCA_903860085.1 uncultured Pseudomonadota bacterium | reverse complement strand
TTTTTAACGATGCCTTTAACTACAGCACCTTCAGTTAAAGTACCCATTAACGCTTCACGATCAGCACCCATGCTAACTTCCATTACAGCACGGCGTGAAACCACGATATTGTTACGTTTACGATCAAGTTTGATTACTTTTAAGTCACATTCTTTGTTTTCAAATGGGGTGGTGTCTTTTACTGGACGCACATCTACCAATGAACCTGGCAAGAAAGCCATGATGCCGTTTACAGATACGCGTAAACCGCCTTTAACTTTACCGCTAACAAAACCTTTAATGATACGGCCTTCGTTCATCGCATCTTCAAGATCTAGCCATGTTTCCATGCGTTTCGCTTTTTCGCGTGAAAGTACAGTTGAACCAAAACCATCTTCAAGTTTTTCAATCGCTACTTTTACAAAGTCGCCAACTTTAACTTCAAGTTCGCCTTGCGCATTGTGAAACTCAGAAGCGTTGATAACGCTTTCAGATTTAAGACCTGCATTAACAATCACGTGATCTTGGTCAACAGAAATCACTTCAGCAGTGATCACTTCGCCAGAACGCATTTCTTGGCGAGCTAAGCTTTCTTCAAAAAGCGCAGCAAAAGATTCCATGGATGAAACAGTAGATTTAGAAGTAGAAGCCATTAATTAAAATTACCTAAAAAATAATCCCACCTAGCAGTGGGTTGATTAAAAAAACTACAGATCTTTGAGATGTGCAGGCGATAAAAAGCGTGTAAAAAAACTAAGGGTTGAATTATAACTAAAACATTGAAAAATAAAAGACTATTTGTGCATTTTATGCCAATATTTTTCTAAAATTAAGCTTACAGCATCGGAAATTGTTAAATTATCTGTCTCTAATAGTAACGCGTCTGTCGACATTATTAAAGGCGCAGCAGCGCGACCTTGATCACGCGCATCTCGCTGTTGTAAATCCAACAGGATATCAGCGTAATTGGCGATCTGATTTTTACCCAATAGTTGTTGGTAGCGTCGTTGGGCGCGCACATCGGTACTAGCGGTAAGAAATATTTTTAATGGTGCATCAGGAAATACTACGCTACCCATATCTCGTCCATCGGCCACTAGGCCTGGCGCTCGGCGAAAGCTATGTTGTAAATTAAGCAATACTGCCCGGAGTTGAGCATGAACCGCCACTTCAGAGGCGCCTTTACCCATCTGCTCACTACGAATAGCATCAGAAACATCGGCATCATTGAGAAATATCTGATCGCCAGTAAATTGAATGTGTAGCTCTTTGGCGCAGGCCGAAACCTCAGATGCGTTTCCCCATGCAATATTTTTTTGCTTGGTAGCCAATGCAACTATGCGATATAACGCTCCTGAATCTAAGTAATGAAAACCAAGTTCAGTTGCCACCAGTTGCGCCACAGTTCCTTTGCCAGATGCCGAAGGCCCGTCAATGGCAATCACAGGAATAGCGTTTGCCATCATGGCTGCACAATCTCAGAAAATCGTAAAAAATAGTCAGGGAAAGTTTTGCTTACGCATTTAGGGTCGTTGATTGTAATTGGCACATTGCCAAGTGACACCAGTGAAAAGCACATCGCCATCCGGTGGTCGTCATAAGTATCAATACTGGCATTCGGAATTAGTTGAGCAGGTGGTGTGACCTTAATGAAGTCAGCACCTTCTTCTACAGTAGCGCCTACTTTGCGCAGCTCGGTCGCCATCGCCGCAATGCGGTCGGTTTCTTTTACGCGCCAGCTAGCAATATTGCGAAGCGTTGTTGTGCCGTCAGCAAATAAGGCCATGACGGCTAACGTCATGGCAGCATCAGGAATATGGTTGCAATCTAAGTCGATGGCTTTCAGTTTTATTGCCTTAGTTGCGCTAATTGAATTCTCTGCATAGGTGATATGCGCGCCCATCATGGCAATAGCTTCTGCAAAGCGAACGTCACCTTGAATGCTATCTTTACCGATGCCGTCTACACGAACATCTCCTGCAATTGCACCTGCAGCCAGAAAGTAAGAGGCGCTAGAAGCATCACCTTCAACAAATATTTGCTGTGGGCTAACGTACTGGCTATTGGCGGCAATGGTAAAGCGCTGCCACCCGTCGCGTTGCACTGGTACGCCAAATTTTTCCATTAAATTCAGCGTAATGGCTATATAGGGTTTAGAGATTAGTTCGCCGACTACTTCTATCGTTGCTTGTTGTTGAGTCAGTGGCAAAGCCATTAATAGCGCTGTTAAAAATTGACTGGATACATCACCACGAATTTTGATGGGCTTACTTAAATCCAACTTCGCTGGCGCTATTTTTAACGGGGGGAAGCCTGTGTTTTGAGTATATTGAATGTTTGCACCGACCTGCACTAAGGCATCGACCAAGTCTGCAATTGGACGCTCATGCATACGCGGTACGCCAGAGAGTGTGAAGTGCCCGCTGGATAGCGCTAATGCTGCCGTTAGTGGTCTAAAGGCGGTTCCAGCATTGCCGAGAAAAAAGTCAGCCTGTTTCACACTAAAATTACCGCCACAGCCAGTCACTCGCCAGGCATTTTCGGCAAAGTTATCCAGCTTAATTCCTAATGTTTGCAAGGCTTCCAGCATACGACTAGTGTCATCAGAGGCTAGTAAGTCGCGAATTTCTGTGATGCCAGTCGCTAGCGCTGCCAGTAAGAGTGTCCGGTTGGAAATGCTTTTAGAGCCGGGTAGGGTGATATGGCCTTTAGCATGGTTGGCCGGTGCTAGGCGAAGTGTTTCTAGAGTACTCATGTTGAACCTATTTTTTTTGATTGGACTTAGCCCAAGCATTACGGGCAAAGCTTGCGCGCTCAAACAAAGCTTGTAAGCCTTCGCTATCTTCATTTTCAAGCAGATTTTTTAAGTTGCCTATCTCTGCTTGGTAGGCGTTCAGTTCACTTAACAATGCATTTTTATTTGCTAAACTGATATCCCGCCACATTTCAGGGTTGCTGCCGGCAATGCGGGTAAAGTCCCTAAAGCCACTGGCAGCAAAGCTAAATAGTTGGTCTGCGTTGGGTCTTGAAGCAATATCATTCACCAAAGCAAATGCCAGTAAATGCGGCAAATGGCTGACAGCAGCAAAGATGCTGTCATGACTGGGCGCGCTCATCAGGCTGACCGTGGCACCACAGCTTTTCCACAGTTCTTCCACGCGATCTATGGCTTGCTGTTGCGTGCTAGCCGTTGGAGTGAGCACAACATTTTTATGAAGAAATAACTCGTTGCTTGCCGCGCTAACGCCGCTTTTTTCGGCACCGGCAATCGGGTGGCCACCTACAAACTGTGGACTCAGGTCTCCCAATATTTCATTGGCATAATCCAATACATCAGACTTGGTGCTGCCGGCATCGGTAACCACTGTGTGCTTTGATAAGTAGGGTTTAATCGCGCGCAGTATGTCTGGTGTTTGTGCTACTGGCGTAGCAATTAATATTATGTCGGCATTTTGAATTGCCTCCGCAATATTATTGCTGATCTGGTCTATCACGCCTAGTTCTAAGGCGGTTTGCAGACTAGCGCTACCACGCCCCACGCCCACAATATGTGGCGCGGCATGATTAGCTTTTTTTAAAGCTAATGCCACCGAGCCCCCAATCAGGCCCACACCAAAAATCACCAGTTTTTTCAAAGTAGATTTATTCTTATTTTAATAGGGCAGATTGTAACATTGTTGGAATTGGCTAATGGTGTAGGATTGCATTTTTATTGGGACTGCGCAGGCATTAATGGCAACCACTCGCCATCAAGCAGTTTTTGTAAGGGCTGGAACTTCTCTTTGTAAGCCATTTTTTGACTATGTTCAATCCAGTAGCCTAGGTATAAAAACGGTAGTTGTAGGCTTCTTGCCCACTCAATTTGCCATAAAACATTGTATGTGCCCAAGCTGGCTTTATGGTCATCGGTATCGTAAAAAGTATAAACTGCAGAAATGCCATCACGCACAATATCAATGACGCTCACCATTTTCAGTTGTTGATTTTGCCTAAACTCGACCATGACTGACTCTACATTGCTTTGACATAAAAAGGTGCGGTATTGCTCAACTTCATCCACCTCTGTTTTAGACTCAGCCTTAATGATGTCGTCTGCATGGCGCGCCAGTTGGTACTTAGCATAAAGATCATAATGTTCAGGTCTGAAGGTTACTGGCATGACGTTTGCTGTTAGGTTTTTGTGTTGCTTGTAAGCTCGCTTTTGACTACGGCTAGATACAAATTCTTTCAAAATAACGCGTACCGAAATACAGGCATTGCAGGTTTCGCAATTCGGTCTATAAACAAACATACCACTACGTCTAAACCCTTGCTGTATCAAGTTGTTATATACATTAGTATCAACCAAATCCTGTGGAATTGCGACCAAACTCTGTGCCAGTTTATTGGGTAAATAACCACAGGCATAAGCCGTGGTGACATAAAACTGCAGTTTTTGTAAAGAAGATTCGCTGGCTAAGGTCATTGGGAAATTATAAACGAAATGTATTTAATCGGTTTTTATCAGAAATGATAATTGACGGATAAAATCATCGCGGTGAATCTCAGTGGCGCCTAAACTTGCCAGGTGTTTGGTGTGCATTTGACAATCGATTAGACCCACGCTCTCAGTTTGTAATTTTTGCACCAAACTTATAAATGCTACTTTAGAAGCGTCAGCGACATCATGAAACATACTTTCCCCATAAAACATGCTACCAATTTTTACGCCGTAGCATCCACCTACCAGTATGCCTTCCTTCCATGCCTCGGCGGATATTGCATAACCAGCCTCATGCATCGCACAATATGCATTAATGATATCGTCGTTAATCCATGTGCCATCTTGATTGTTCCGAGTACTATTACTACAAGCGCTTATCACTTGACGAAATGCCGTATTAAATCGGATATCAAACTTCGCTTGCTTTATTGTTTTTCGTAGAGATTTTGATATATTTAGGTTTGATGGATATAGCACCATGCGCGGGTTTGGGCTCCACCATAAAATAGGCTCTCCCTCACTAAACCAGGGGAATATGCCCTGTTTATAAGCAGATAGTAGTCGTGGCAAAGTTAAATCGGCGCCTATGGCAACCAAACCGTTAGGTTCTTTTAGCGCATCAGATAGCGGTGGAAAATCGCAATCATTTTCTAGGCTGGCAACGCGACCGTTGGCTAATTGATAGTAGGCATTACTCATGATACATAATAGTATTAAACAATCACCGACAATGCCAGCCGAAAATTGCAGCGTTTAAGTCTGGCGTAGTGTCACTGGGTATGCATATACAGTTATATATTGCGCTTCGTAAGAGCATGCCTAGCGTACATTCAACTTATCAACATGACTGGATTTAAAATGACGTATCTCATCATGAAATATATGATTACTGCAGGTGTTGTGGTGTTGGTTTCTGAACTTGCCAAACGCAGTGACAAGCTCGGTGGGCTAATTAGCGCCTTACCCTTAGTAACTTTATTGAGCTTGATTTGGCTCTATGTTGAACATCAGCCAACTAGCAAAATTTCTAATCATGCTTACTACACATTTTGGTATGTGCTGCCGACATTGCCAATGTTTCTGTTGTTTCCATATTTACTGCCAAGATGGGGCTTTGCGCTTAGCTTAGCTGCTTGTGTGGTGTTTACGGTGCTATTGTTCGCAAGTTATGCCACGCTGCTAAAACAATTTGGTATTGATCTACTATAAAACCTACTTTATTTAAGGGTTTAATCTTACGTATTTTTACAAAAAAAAGCTTCTTAATCAGTTAATTAGCGCGTAAAATGCGCGCTCTTTTAAAGTTTATAGTAGATATTCTTGGAACAATACACCACCATGTTAGCCAAGCCCATTCATACCTATCGCCCGTATTGGGCGAAACGGTTTGGGGCTGCGCCGATGCTTCCGATGAGCCGTGCAGAAATGGATGCGCTGGGTTGGGATAGCTGTGACATTATTTTAGTGAGTGGTGATTGTTATATAGATCATCCTAGTTTTGGCATCGCTTTAGTCGGTCGCTTGTTGGAAGCGCAAGGTTTTCGTGTGGGCATTATTGCCCAACCTGACTGGCAAAATGCGAGTGCATTTAAAATATTAGGTAAACCTAATTTGTATTTTGGCGTTACCGCCGGCAATATGGATAGCATGGTCAATCGCTATACTGCAGATCGTAAGATTCGCAGTGATGATGCATATACGCCAGATGCTGCACCGAATAAGCGCCCAGATCGCGCCGTTTTGGTCTATAGCCAACGTTGCCGTGAGGCCTACTCTGACGTGCCGTTGATTATTGGAAGCATTGAGGCCAGTCTGCGCCGTATTGCCCATTATGACTATTGGAGTGATAAAGTCCGCCGAAGTATTTTGGTGGATTCTAAAGCCGATATTCTGCTTTATGGCAATGCCGAGCGAGCATTAGTGGAGCTTAGTCATCGCATTGCTAAAGGTGAAAAAGTAACGGATATGCAGGATATTCGCGGCACAGCTTTTTTACGTAAAAAAATTCCTGAGGGTTGGAGTGAAATTGCCAGTACCAATCTAGATCGCCCTGGTGTGGTTGATAAAGCTATCGATCCTTATGAAATGAAAATGGGTAAGGCTGACGCAAGTTGCGCTACTGACGACAGTAAGCCAAAATCAGAATTGCCGGAAGGCACAAAAGTGATTGAGGTCGTACGTAAACCTAAAGCCGACCGTGCACGCCAAGTAGTCCGATTACCTTCTTATGAAGAGGTCTCACAAGATCCCGTTTTATATGCTCACGCTTCACGGGTATTGCATTTAGAGGCTAACCCAGGTAACGCTCGCGCATTGGTGCAAAAGCATGGCGATCGTGAAGTTTGGCTCAATCCACCGCCGATTCCGCTTACTACGAAAGAAATGGATTACGTATACGATATGCCTTATGCGCGTAAGCCACATCCGGTGTATGGTGATGCAAAGATTCCTGCTTGGGAAATGATTCGTTTCAGCGTCAATATTATGCGCGGCTGTTTTGGTGGTTGCACGTTCTGTAGCATCACTGAACATGAAGGCCGTATTATTCAAAGCCGCAGTGAAGCTAGCATCTTAAAAGAAGTTGAAGAAATCCGAGATAAGGTTGAAGGTTTTACGGGCGTGATCTCCGACTTAGGTGGCCCAACTGCCAATATGTATCGGATTGCTTGCAAGAGCGAAAAGATAGAAAACTCATGTCGTAAAATGAGTTGCGTTTACCCTGAGGTATGTGAAAACCTGAATACTGACCATAGCGCTCTAATTCAGCTTTATCGCAAAGCACGTGCTATTAAAGGCGTGAAGAAAATTTTGATCGGCAGCGGTGTACGTTATGACCTAGCCGTAAAGTCTCCAGAGTATGTCAAAGAACTGGTGCAGCATCATGTGGGTGGATATTTAAAAATTGCACCTGAGCACAGCGAAGAAAATGTGCTGAGTAAAATGATGAAACCTGGGATGGATGCTTATGATGAATTCAAGCTTATGTTTGAAAAATTCAGTGCCGAGGCTGGCAAAAAGCAGTATTTAATCCCGTACTTTATTGCCGCGCATCCAGGTACGACTGACAATGATATGTTGAATTTGGCCCTGTGGCTGAAGAAATATGACTTTAAGCTAGACCAAGTACAAACCTTTACGCCTACGCCAATGGCGATGGCGACTGCTATGTATCACTCAGGTAAAAACCCGTTGCGTAAAGTCACTACAGATTCAGAAGAGGTTGCCGTTCCTAAAGCCGGTAATGTGCGCAAATTACATAAGGCGTTTATCCGTTACCATGATCCTAATAACTGGCCCATATTGCGTGAAGCCTTAAAGAAAATGGGTAGGGATGACCTTATTGGAAGTAGCAAGCAGTGTCTGATTCCGGCTTGGCAGCCGCTTTCTAATAAGCCAATTACAACGGTGCGTGGTGAGGCTTTAGAGCGCACGGTACGTCCAAGGCGTGCGCAAGAGGGTCGTCGTAAGTTTTCCTAGTGTTTGTTGAAGATATTAACCCTTTAATGTCTCACATGACGACCAGCTTCATAATCTACAACTACAGGTGTTTGATTGATATAAATAAGTTTGTCAGTGGCAAAGCCAAGCTCTTTAGCTTTGGTGATTAGTTGCTGCTTGATTGGGTAGGCTAATTGCGGTGTACGCGCTAGTATCCAAAAATAGGATTTATTCGGGCCACATAACATCACGTAATTATAATAAGGCTTGTCTAACTCAATGATATTGTAAGACCCATAAAAGGGTCCAAAGAATGAAACTTTTAGATGGCCAGTGTTGGTTTTATCAGCGTTATCGGGGTCGATAAAGTAGGCTTTACCCTCTGCTTCTTTCCATTCATTGCTTTTGGTATTAAGGCCTTTGTTAATAACTTTAATGCCACCATCATCACGCAGGCTATAAGTGGCTGTGACATTATCCAAATCGCGTTCAAATGAGTGATCTAGCCGAGCGATTTCATACCATGTCCCTAGATATTGGCTAGCATCGACACTTGCCACTACGGAGACTTTATCGGGTACGCCTAGGCAAGAGGTGAGCAGGAGTATTAGCAGTGGTAAGAATGTAAATCGCATTTGAACTCCGTCTAAGATTTCTAAAGAATAAGAACTTTCGAATCTGTTAAAGTTCAAGCTCCTAGATTTGCCATATCTTCAGCGCTAAGCCAGCGCCATTCTCCCACGGCTAAATCTTCTGGTAATTTAAGCTTGCCGATTTGTATGCGTTTTAATGCCTCAACTCGATTGCTAATAGCCGCCACCATCCGCTTGACCTGATGGTACTTGCCTTCAGAAAGCGTCATATGAATTTCATGGGCATTAATTCTAGTGCATGCAAGGGCTGCAATCGGAGAATCCTCATCAATGAGCTGCACGCCTTTTAAAATATGTGCAATTTGTGCGTCATCTACTGGGTGCTTGCAAGTCACTGCATAAACCTTAGGGACCTTATGTTTTGGGGAACTCATGCGATGGATAAATTGACCATCGTCAGAGATTAAAATTAAACCAGTGGTATCTTCATCTAAGCGACCAATACACTGAACATCTCTGACTACTAAGGGGTGAGGTAATAGACTGTAAATGGTAGGGTGATGTTGGGTTTTATGAGAGCATTCGTAATTACTAGGCTTATGGAGCATAAGGTAAGATTTTTCACGATAAGTCCATTCTTCTCCGCGCACGGAGAAGCTTAAATTGTCTAAATCAAACTCAGCATTGGGATCGTCGCAAGATTCTCCATTGACTGTAATTTCATCATCCCACACCATCATGCGGCACAATTTACGGGCACCAAAACCTTGGTTATGAAGGATACGTTCTAGGGGTAATTTTTTAGCCATGTTCGCATTATAGCGTTTGCGGAGAAAACCTTGCGTGCTGTGCGTGTGCTTTCGGTTAAAATGTCTGTCTTAATTGTAATTGATCCTTGATATGGCTTTTAAACACATAGTTTCACGCGACAACCCAGTTTTTAAACAGCTTAAACGTTTAGCCGATAATGCACGCGAACGTCGTGCTGAAGGTAAAACCTTGTTGGATGGCGTGCACTTAATCGAGGCATATATTGATGCATTTGGTGAGCCAGAGTTAGTGATTATTCCAGAAGGGCAGAGCAGTGTAGAGGCTACTGGTTTAATCCAAGCTTTAGTTGACGTGCCCACAATCATGTTGCCTACGTTGATGTTTTCCGAACTAACCCCCGTGGTAAGTGCGACCGGGATTTTAGCATTAGCGAAAATTCCGCAATTGCCTATTGTGGAAGCGCCCCAATTTGCATTAATGCTTGAAGGCATTCAGGATCCAGGTAATTTGGGCAGCATGTTGCGAACCGCCGCGGCCGCTGGGGTACAAGTCGTCTTTATGAGTACTAGTTGCACGGATGCATGGTCGCCTAAAGCTTTGCGTGGCGGGCAGGGGGCGCAGTTTTTGTTACCGATGGTGGAACGTGCAGATTTAATGGTTGAATTACAGCGATTTAGTGGCAATAGCTATGCTACGACGATGCATGGCGAATCGATTTTTGATCAGGATTTAACTCAACCGACGGCGTTTGTGATTGGTAATGAGGGAGGCGGTCTTCGTCAGCCAACCATTACTGCATGCAGCAAGAGTATTACGATTCCGATGGCAAAAACGAAGTTAGGTACGGTTGAGTCACTTAATGCAGGGGCGGCGACTGCTGTATGTTTATTTGAACGGATGCGCCAAATTACGGCGCATTAATCGGCCGCAAGTATTTTGGTCGCTAGTGTATTTTAGCGCTAGGGGACACTACTGTCGCTTCACTGACCAATAACTGTGCCGCATCCACCTTATCAAAGTTATAGAGCGCATTGCAAAAATCACAGTTCACTTCAATGTTCCCACGTTCTTCAATAATGCTCAGTATTTCTTCATCACCTAACATTCGTAGCATATTAGATACGCTGTCACGGCTACAACTACAGAAAAATTCGGTGGCAGTCGGTTCGAACAGACGAACATCTTCTTGATGAAATAGTCTGGTAAGTAAAGTTTCTGTCGGTAAATGCAGTAACTCATCATCCGTGACGGTGCTAGCTAAATGGCCAACCCTTGCCCAAGTATCTTCATCTCGATCTAAGGTGAGTTGATTCATAGTTTCTGGTAGCTTTTGAATAAGCATGCCTGCAGCAGAATCGCCATCGCAGCTTAAGAAAATGCGCGTATCAATTTGTTCTGAGCGCAACATGTAGTTTTCTAGTGCGGCACTAATACTGCTGCCTTCAAGCGGCACGATACCTTGGTAGGCCTGACCACCTTCTTTAGGGTCAAGCGTAATCATAAACTGTGCGTGCTCAACCAATTCAAATAGATCTTGCTCATCATTGATTTCGTCACTCCACTTAGCGGTTGCGCGCATTTTAAGAGCCTCACCGGTAATCGTGGTGCATTCCACTACAAGTAGTTTTAATGTGCCTGTGCTTTGAATTTGCATCACTAAGGCGCCATTCATTTTTAATGTCGCGGCGAGCAGGGCACTAGCTGCCATCAATTCACCTAAAGCTTTACGAAGGCCTTTGGGTAACTGTTGTTGATTAAGCGCAAGGTTGAGTGTTTGTGTCAGATTAACTAGGTTGCCGCGCACAGCGCTGTTTTCAAAAACGAAACGCTGCAATGTGTCTAAATTATTTTTCATAGTTACATTTTAACATTTAGATTTGATTTCTATAAAAATCTTATTGTAATTCTAAATAAGAACGATTATCATTACGTATAAATAAAACACAGAGTTTAACGATGAAAAAACTATTACTTCTTGCCCTGTTGCTTCCTTTAACTGTTTTGGCAGTTGAGACCGACTATGTTTTGGTAATTAAAGACCACCAATTTCAGCCAGCCGAGCTAACCGTTCCTGCAGGCAAGAAAATCAAGGTAGTCATTGAGAACCATGATGCTAGCCCAGAAGAGTTTGAAAGCCATAGCCTTAATCGTGAAAAATTAATTGCAGCTAATGCTAGTGTCAGTATTTATATTGGTCCACTTGCCGTTGGACGTTACCCATTTTATGGCGAGTTCAACGAGGCGACGGCACAAGGCGTTATTGTCACTAAATAACTATTGAATTTACTAAGGCTTAATCATGTTGTCTACCGCTATTATTGTTTTTCGTGAAGTACTCGAAGCTGCCATTATTATTGGCATAGTAAGCGCTGCAACGCGTGATGTCCGTGGTCGGAAGCTGTGGCTAACGGCGGGTATTGTTCTAGGTTTGCTAGGATCAGGTTTGGTTGCTGCTTCAACTGGATTAATTGCTTCATTGGCTAGTGGGGTAGGCCAAGAGTTATTTAATGCTAGTGTTTTAGGTGTCGCGGTACTGATGCTAGCTTGGCATAACGTATGGATGGCCTCGCACGGCGCGCAACTCGCTAGTCATGCGCGTAATGTAGGCGCCAAAATAAGTGAAGGTCGAAGTGAATGCTCAATTCTACTGGTAGTGGTTGGCCTAGCGGTGCTGCGTGAAGGCTCAGAAACCGTATTGTTTCTCTATGGCATTAGTGCTTCTGCAGCAAGTGGAGCAAATAGCATGTTGTTTGGTGGATTATTAGGCACATTAGCTGGTATCGCTGTAGGGTACACGCTTTACGCTGGTCTGTTGCGCATTCCCATGCGCTGGTTCTTTGCCGCTACCGGGGTGCTAGTCATGTTACTAGCGGCAGGTATGGCTTCAAGTGCAGCACATTTTTTAATTCAAGCCGATGTTCTTCCAAGTTTAGCATCACCTTTATGGGATACCTCTGCACAATTGTCAGAGCACAGCATATTGGGCATGTTGTTACATAGCCTTATTGGCTACGATGCGCGTCCAGCTGGCATGCAGGTTGTTTTTTATATTACTGTGCTCGCCTTGATTCAACTAGGTATGCAATGCGCTGAAAAACCGAAAAAATCAATTTAAA
>CAIOPD010000111.1 GCA_903860085.1 uncultured Pseudomonadota bacterium | reverse complement strand
TAACTATTGGCCATAGATTGGCGTCTGGTTCAGCCTTAGCGTTAGCTGAAATAGCAAGAAAAAGGCTTAAAGCCCATAGGATTCTTGTAAAGAATTGACTCATTGCAACCATTCCTTATTCTTATATTAACAAGCATTAGACCAAGCTATGTCAAATAAATTCATTATGCTCTCACCATGACTTAAGCTTAAGCCTATACCAAGTAAAAGTTTAGTTCAATACCGTTGCCGACTGGGTCTTTTAAATTAATTTGCTGCACATTAATCGCTGGGACCATACGGATGCTGTACGGCACTTGGTGCACTTTCAGGTGCGCTTCCATCGCCGCAAAATCTGTACAAGTAAATGCCACATGATCAAAGGTGGTCAATACGTTTAGTAATGGAGCGCCTTCCCCTTTATATTCCGCAATATGCAAGACATCATTATTGCCTATATATAGCCAGAAACCATAGCTAGTAAAACCCTCACGCGGACCGACCTTCAAGCCGATGATATTGCAATAAAAGTCTTTGAGCACATGCATAATTTCGCGAGGTGCACGTAAGTTGTAATGATTAATTTCGGTTACTGGCATAATTTGCTAAGTTGCTTAAGTTAAATCACTGTAACACCTTTATGATCGAGAATCTGTGTGGTCAACAGCAGGACACCAACTAATCGCCTGCGAATTGACATAGCGCAAAGGATTTGAGGCCGCTATTGGTTAAACGCTGCGTGCCGCCCAAATCTGGCAAGTCAATCACAAAAGCACAGCCCATAACCACCCCACCCAACTGATGAATGAGGGCTGCGGCCGCCAACGCAGTGCCACCTGTGGCAATCAAATCATCCACCAACAGCACCTGTTCACCTGGCACTACCGCATCAACATGTATTTCCAAACGATCGACCCCATACTCCAAAGCGTAGTCATGGCCTATGCTAGTTCCCGGCAATTTCCCCGACTTACGAATTGGCACAAAACCGACCCCTAGCTTATAAGCAAGGGCCGCACCGATAACAAAACCTCGCGCTTCGATACCTGCAATTTTTTCTATTTTCTGCGAACTGTAATGCGCAGCAAGGCCATCGATTACTAAACGAAAGCCAAGCGGATTTTTGAGTAAGGTTGTGATATCACGAAACTGTATGCCAGCTTTCGGGTAGTGCGGGATGGTGCGGATTAGGGATTTAATCGGCATGGCTAAGTTTAAATTACAGCCTTGTTTAGATAAGAACGAAACGCTCGCTAGCCACGCCCTTGCCAACTCTCAATAGAGAGTGGAGAGGGCGTACCAACTCAAGCGAGCTTAATGCTAAGCGACAGGGTTAGGCGTACGCACACGTATGTGCAATTCGCGTAATTGTTTCTCATCAACCGCACTTGGTGCATTGGTCATCAAGCACTGCGCGCGCTGTGTTTTAGGGAATGCAATCACATCACGGATAGATTCTGCTCCCGTCATTAAAGTGACTAATCGATCTAAACCAAAAGCTAGGCCACCATGCGGCGGCGCTCCATATTGCAAGGCGTCTAGTAAGAATCCAAACTTTTCTTGCGCTTCTTCAGGACTAATCTTCAATGCATCAAATACTTTAGATTGAATATCTTGCTTGTGAATCCGAACAGACCCGCCGCCAACTTCCCAACCGTTAAGCACCATATCGTAGGCTTTAGATAAACAAGCACCCGGATTAGTGACCAACAAGTCTTCGTGGCCGTCTTTAGGAGCTGTGAACGGATGATGTAAGGCTGCCCAACGATCATTTTCTTCATCATGTTCAAACATCGGGAAATCAACCACCCATAATGGTGCCCAAGCGCGCCCATCAACATGGCCTTTATCGTGACCCACTTTAAGGCGCAATGCGCCCAAAGCCTCATTCACTACTTTAGTTTTATCCGCACCAAAGAAAATAATGTCACCGTTCTGCGCACCAGTGCGATCAATAATTGCCTGAAGGGCAGTCACATGAATGTTTTTAACAATAGGGCTTTGTAGACCTTCTTCATTCAATTTGGTGATATCGTTAATTTTGATATAAGCCAAACCTTTAGCACCATAAATTTTCACAAACTCGGTATAAGCATCAATCTCGCTACGTGCAATCGCCGCGCCATTTGGCACGCGCAACGCGGCCACACGGCCACCAGCCATATTTGCCGCACCTGAGAACACTTTAAAGTCCACATCCTTCATAACATCTGAAAGCTCGGTAATTTCTAGTGTAACGCGCATATCTGGCTTATCTGAACCGTAACGTGTCATGGCCTCAGCAAAGCTCATGCGTGGAAACGAAGCTGGCAAATCTACGTTTTGTACTTTTTTCAGCATCTGCCGAATCATTTCTTCCACAATATCCATGATCTGGTTTTCAGTCATAAATGAAGTTTCAATGTCGACTTGTGTAAATTCAGGCTGACGGTCTGCACGTAAATCTTCATCACGGAAACATTTCGTGATTTGGAAATAGCGATCAAAGCCAGACACCATCAAGAGCTGTTTAAATAACTGTGGCGATTGTGGTAAGGCAAAAAATTCGCCTGCATGCACACGACTAGGAACTAGGTAGTCACGAGCGCCTTCAGGAGTTGATCGCGTTAACATTGGCGTTTCAATTTCAATAAACCCATTGGTGTCCAAATAGTCGCGCAAGGTTTTGGCTACGCGGTAGCGCAACATCATGTTCTTTTGCATTACTGGACGACGCAAATCGATATAACGATGCTGTAAACGCACAGTTTCAGTTAGGCTATCGTCATCGAGCATAAATGGTGGGGTGAGTGATGCATTTAAAATTTCAATTTCAGTGGCGATCATTTCCACTTCACCGGTAGATAAGTTAGCGTTCACTGCGCCGTCAGGACGCGCGCGCACTTCACAAACTATTTTCAGCACATATTCACTACGTACCGTTTCCGCCAGAGCAAAGGCAGCTTTGGCATCAGGATTAATAACAATTTGCGCCATACCTTCACGGTCACGCAAATCAATAAAAATCACTCCACCATGATCGCGGCGGCGGTGTGCCCAACCGCATAAAGTTACGGTTTGGCCGATATGTTGGCGGTTTAAATGGCCGCAGTAATGTGTACGCATAGTGTCAATTTCTTATTGAGTTTCGGTTAAGGTGATATGGAGTGTTTAATTTTTTTTAAGTAGTTGCGGGATGATTTTTTCTGCCG
>CAIOPD010000110.1 GCA_903860085.1 uncultured Pseudomonadota bacterium | reverse complement strand
CGTGGTATTGCAGATACTAGTGACCGTAAGGTATGGGTCTTCTGTGGTGATGGTGAGATGGATGAGCCAGAATCTTTGGGTGCAATTTCACTGGCTTCACGTGAAAAATTGGATAATCTTATTTTTGTGGTGAACTGTAACTTGCAACGCCTAGATGGCCCTGTGCGAGGCAATGGCAAGATTATTCAGGAGTTGGAATCGGATTTCCGCGGTTCTGGTTGGAACGTGTTAAAAGTTATTTGGGGTTCTTATTGGGACCCTCTGTTGGCAATGGATAAAGATGGTTTACTAAAAAAACGCATGGAAGAGTGTGTGGATGGTGAGTACCAAAACTTTAAAGCTAAAGGGGGTGCATATACGCGAGAACACTTCTTTGGTAAGTATCCTGAGCTAAAAGAAATGGTAGCCGCCATGAGTGATCAGGATATTTGGCGTTTAAACCGTGGTGGTCATGATCCACATAAAGTTTACGCTGCCTACCACGCCGCGGTAAACCACAAAGGTCAACCGACCGTGATTCTTGCAAAAACGGTTAAGGGTTATGGTATGGGCCATGCTGGTGAAGGTCAAAACACGACGCACCAACAAAAGAGCATGGACTTATCCTCACTGAAGGCATTTAGAGATCGCTTTGATTTGCCGATTACCGATGAGCAAGTTGAAAGCCTGTCCTTCTACAAGCCTGCAGCTGATACACCAGAAATGCTATACATGGCTGAGCGTCGCGCAGCGATGGGTGGTTCTGTGCCAGCGCGTCGTCGCAAAGGCAATGAGCTTAAAATCCCGCCACTGTCTGCATTTGAGAATATGCTGGTATCTAGCGGAGATCGCGAAATTTCAACCACGATGGCATTTGTACGTATCTTGTCGACCTTAGTGCGCGACAAAGAAATCGGCAAATTTGTGGTGCCTATCGTGCCAGATGAAGCCCGTACTTTTGGTATGGAAGGCATGTTCCGTCAGCTTGGTATTTACGCTAGCCAGGGCCAATTGTATGAGCCGATGGATTCTGACCAAGTTATGTATTATAAAGAACAAAAAGACGGCCAAATTCTAGAAGAAGGTATTAACGAAGCCGGCTCGTTCTCAAGCTGGATTGCTGCCGCTACTTCATACAGCGTCACTGGTGTGCAGATGATTCCTTTCTACATTTTCTACTCTATGTTCGGTTTCCAGCGGATTGGCGACTTAGCTTGGGCTGCAGGTGATTCACGTGCGCGTGGATTCTTGCTAGGTGCAACTGCAGGACGTACTACTTTGAATGGGGAAGGTTTGCAGCATGAAGATGGCCATAGCCACTTGATGTCGGCCACTATTCCTAACTGTATTTCATATGATCCAACCTTTGCTTATGAGTTGGCAGTGATTATTCAAGAAGGTCTGCGTCGCATGGTGCAGAATCAAGAGGATGTGTATTACTACATTACCTTGATGAATGAAAATTACACCCATCCAGAAATGCCTAAAGGCATAGAAGCACACGTTCTTAAAGGCATGTACAGCTTTAGTAAATCTAAAGCTAAGGGCGAAAAAGTGCAGTTAATGGGTAGTGGCGTAATCCTACGGGAAGTTATTGCTGCGGCTGAGTTGTTAGCCACTGATTGGAATGTGTCAGCAGATGTTTGGAGCGTGACTAGCTTTAATGAATTACGTCGTGATGGTTTAGATGCTGAGCGTTGGAATATGCTGAACCCAGAAAAACCACAACGACTAAGCTTTGTTGCTGAGGTGATGAAGGGTGCGCAGGGACCAACTATTGCTTCTACTGACTATATGAAAGCGTTTGCTGAGCAAATTGCCGGTTTTGTACCGGGTAAGTTTGTAGCTTTGGGTACTGATGGTTACGGCCGTTCAGATAGCCGTGAAGCGCTACGAGCATTCTTTGAGGTGGATCGTTACTATGTAGTAGTGGCTACTCTGAAAGCGTTAGCTGACGAGGGCAAAGTCTCGGCATCACAAGTGACTGCCGCTATTAAAAAATACAAGTTAGACGCTAACAAGCCTAACCCAACTACAGTTTAAGGAGACGCAAACATGGCAATTCAAGACGTTTTCGTCCCAGATATTGGTAACTTTGATAGTGTGGATGTCATTGAAGTTTTAGTAAAAACTGGTGATAGTATCGCCAAAGAAGATTCTTTGATTACTGTGGAATCGGATAAAGCTTCTATGGACATTCCGTCACCCTTCGCTGGTGTGGTTAAAGAGATTAAAATTAAGGTGGGCGATAAAGTAGCGCAAGGCGGTGTGATTTTAAGCATGGATGTTAGCGATGAAGCGGCTAAACCTGCAGCAGTCGTTGCACCGGTGGTGGCAGAAAAGCCAGTAGCTTCAATTCCTGAACCAACAAGGCCAGCCCCAGAACCACCAAAAACTATTGCACCTGCAAAAACGCCAGTGCCAGTTGGTGAAAGTGCGGTGGTAGCCACAGGTAAGCTCTCACATGCCAGCCCTTCAGTACGCAAGTTTGCCCGTGAATTAGGTGTTAACTTGGCCCTAGTGCAGGGAAGCGCTGCTAAAAATAGAATCTTACCCAAAGATGTTCAGGCTTACGTCAAAGGCGAGTTGGCTAAACCGCGTACCGAAAATATGGGCGCGGGTGTTAGCAGTCTAGCTGCGTTGCCAATGCCAGTGATTGATTTTAGCCAGTTCGGTGAAATTTCGCTTAAGCCACTATCACGTATCAAAAAACTTTCAGGTGCCAATTTGCATCGCAATTGGGTCACAGCGCCGCATGTGACTCAGTTTGACGAAGCTGATATTACTGATCTTGAAGAATTCCGTAAGTCTATGCAGGCTGACGCTGAAAAGCGCGGTGTTAAATTGACGATGCTAGCATTCTTGATTAAAGCTTCAGTGAACGCGCTCAAAGCTTACCCGAACTTTAATGCTTCTCTGTCTCCGGATGGTGATAACTTAATCCTCAAAGATTACTTCAATGTTGGCTTTGCCTGCGATACCCCTGATGGTCTAGTGGTCCCAGTAGTGCGCGATGTCCATCAAAAAGATGTGTTGGATATTGCTCGTGATTTGGGTGAACTTTCGGGCAAAGCGCGCGAGCGCAAGTTGAAAATTGAAGAGATGCAAGGTGGGTGTTTCACGATCTCTAGTTTAGGTGGTATTGGTGGCACTATGTTTACACCGATTATTAATTGTCCAGAAGTGGCGATTTTAGGTGTTTCACGCTCTTCCATGCAGCCTGTCTATGACGCAAAAAGCAAAAGCTTTGAGCCTAGATTAATTCTGCCTATGTCATTGTCTTACGATCACCGAGTGATTGACGGAGCAGATGGCGCGCGCTTTACTAGCCATATGCGCATGATGTTGTCTGACGTTCGTAGATTGTTACTGTAAGGGAAGACATGAGTAATTTAGTGGAAGTTTTAGTACCCGATATCGGGAACTTTGATAGCGTAGATGTTATTGAGGTATTAGTTAAAGTCGGTGATGTGATCGCCAAAGAAGACTCGTTGATTACCGTTGAGTCTGATAAAGCCTCAATGGACATTCCATCTGCGCAAGCTGGGGTGGTGAAAGAAATTAAAATCAAAGTTGGCGACAAAGTGGCTAAAGGCAGTCTGATTCTGTTGATCGAGGAGTCTGTAGACACTGCTGCGCCGGGCGTTGCTAAAACTGCAGTTGCACCTTCAGTGCCTAGCCCCCAACCTATAACGCCTATTCCCCAGCCTTTGGCTACAGCATCCCAACCAATTGTATCTAGTGATTTGCATGCTGAAGTAGTTGTTCTTGGTAGCGGTCCTGGTGGTTATACTGCGGCATTTCGTGCTGCCGACTTAGGTAAGAAAGTTGTGTTGATTGAGCGTTACGATACTTTAGGTGGCGTTTGTTTGAATGTGGGTTGTATCCCGTCTAAAGCTTTATTACATACAGCCAAAGTGATTACCGAAGCAGAAGAAACTGCTCATCATGGCGTGAGCTTTAGTTCACCGAATATTAATCTTGAGCAATTGCGTAATTGGAAAGCCAATGACGTAGTAGGTAAGTTGACTGGTGGTTTGGCAGCGATGGCGAAGCAACGTAACGTCACCGTTGTGCAAGGCCTAGGTCAATTTACTGGTTCTCATCAAATTGCAGTGACTGCTGCTGATGGGAAAGTCACTACGTTAGGTTTCGATAACGCCATTATTGCGGCTGGTTCACAAGCGACGAAATTTCCAGGTGCGGTTGATGACGAACGCATTATGGATTCAACCGGTGCATTGGCGTTGGCTGATATTCCTAAGCGCATGTTGGTGATTGGTGGCGGTATTATTGGTTTAGAAATGGGTACCGTATATGACGCACTTGGTACTAAAGTCAGTGTTGTTGAATTTACCGACGGACTGATTCAAGGCTGTGATCGCGATTTGGTACGTCCGCTACATAAACGCATGGAAAAGCGTTTCGAGAGTATTATGCTATCAACCAAAGTAGCCAAGATCGATGCTAAAAAAGACGGCATCCATGTTAGCTTTGAGGGCGAAGCTGCCCCTAAAGAAGCCCAAGTGTATGATCGCGTGCTGGTGTCCATTGGACGTCGCCCTAACGGCAAAAATATTGGTGCTGAACACGCTGGTGTGGCCGTGAACGAGTGGGGGTTTATTAATGTCGACAAACAAATGCGCACTAATGTGCCGCATATTTTTGCGATTGGTGACATTGTTGGACAGCCTATGCTGGCACATAAAGCGACGCATGAAGGCAAAGTTGCAGCAGAAGTCATTGCAGGGCATAAAGTTGAATTCCAGGCACTTACCATTCCATCCGTTGCCTATACTGACCCCGAAATTGCATGGGCTGGCGTGACTGAAATTGAAGCTAAAGCCAAAGGGATTGAGTACGAAAAAGCCTCATTCCCATGGGCGGCTAGTGGACGTGCACTGTCGGTTGGTCGTACTGAGGGCTCTACCAAGTTGATTTTTGATAAAACCACGCATCGATTAATCGGAGCAGGTATTGTGGGCGTCAATGCAGGTGAGTTGCTGGCGGAAACGGTATTAGCTATAGAAATGGGTGCTGATGCTCATGACTTAGGCTTGACTATCCATCCACATCCAACTTTATCTGAGACTGTGTGCTTTGCTGCTGAAATGAAAGAGGGTACGATTACCGACTTGTATATCAAGAAGCGTTAATCCGTATGTCAGCAGATCTAATCCTAGCGCTTAGTGGAGAATTTCCGACTGATCGTTTATACACCGACCCCGTCGACTGTTATGCTTATGCCTATGATAATTCTCGTAATTATCATGCG
>CAIOPD010000109.1 GCA_903860085.1 uncultured Pseudomonadota bacterium | reverse complement strand
GGTGCAATGAAGCAACCTGGAAAGATTTGGGTATTTTTACCCAAAGAATTTATCTTCAAAACAGCGCCCTAAAAATCAAGGACCCTTTGGGTCCTATTCTTTTTAGGATTGGTTCAATCTAGTTTTCAGCCACACCATATTGCTGACGATACGCTTCAACGGCATGTAAATTATTGGCCATCCCCGGTTGATTTTGTAAATAATTCAGCAAGTCATCTAGATTGGTAATGGCGCAGACAGGGATTTGGTTGTTTTTAATGACTTCTTGAACTGCTGAAAGTGCACCTAAGCCCTTTTCTTGTCTATCAATGGCAATGGCAACGCCACAGGCATTGGCGCCGTTTGCATTGATCATTTCAACAGATTCACGCACTGAGGTGCCGGCAGAAATTACGTCATCAATAATCAATACACGCCCTTGTAGGGGGCTTCCAACGATGACGCCTCCTTCTCCGTGATCTTTAGCTTCTTTACGATTATAGGCATAAGGAATATTGTGGCCATTACGAGCAAAGGCGATGGCGATACTGGCAACCAAGGTAATGCCTTTGTAAGCAGGGCCAAACAACATGTCAAACTCTATGCCAGACTTAATAATGGCAGCAGCATAAAACTCCCCTAGCTTCATTAAGCTCTCACCATCATTAAATAGCCCGGCATTAAAAAAATATGGGCTTAGGCGACCAGCTTTGGTTTTAAATTCACCAAAGCGTAATACCTCTTTTTTAATGGCAAATGCGATAAACTCTTGTCTGAAGTGGTCAGGTTGCTGATTCATATTGTTCTAATGGTCAATTGAAGGAATAAGGTTTTGAAGATTATATCGCTAAACTTAAACGGCATACGCTCGGCAAAAAACAAAGGGGTCTATGCTTGGTTAAAAAAGCAAGATGCAGACCTTGTTTGTATGCAGGAAATCAAGGCGCAGGCTGCGGATATGCATGACGATATGCTGGCGCTTGAGGGCTATTATGCCTACTTTCATTATGCCGATAAAAAAGGGTATAGCGGTGTTGGCATTTATAGCAAACAAAAAGCGGATGCAATCATTGAGGGGCTGGGTATTGCCGATATTGACAGTGAAGGCCGATATTTAGAGGTACGGTTAGGTAATCTCAGCGTGGTTTCACTATACCTCCCCTCAGGATCTAGTGGTGAAGAACGGCAGGCGTTTAAGTTTAGTATGATGGCGCGTTTTATGCCGCAACTAGAAGCGCTTAAAGCTAGTGGTCGCGAAGTGATTATTTGCGGTGACTGGAATATCGCACACCAAGAAGCTGATTTAAAAAACTGGAAAGGCAATCGCAAGAACTCAGGTTTTTTACCTGAAGAACGCGCATGGCTGACAGAATTGTTTTCTGCAGTGGGCTGGGTTGATGTTTATCGTGACCTGTATCCGAACGCGACCGAGGAGGGGTACACTTGGTGGAGCAATCGAGGTCAGGCTTGGGCCAATAATGTAGGATGGCGTATTGATTACCAAATTGCGACACCCGCAATCGCAGCCAAGGCCATTTCAGCCAGTATTTACAAAGATGAGCGCTTTAGTGATCATGCGCCATTGATCATC
>CAIOPD010000108.1 GCA_903860085.1 uncultured Pseudomonadota bacterium | reverse complement strand
GGCCTCTAATAGGGACTCATGCGTACCAGTATCTAGCCATGCAATGCCACGCCCCATCACTTCTACTTGTAGATCTCCGCTGGTCAAATAAGCACGGTTAACATCCGTGATTTCTAGCTCACCGCGGGGTGATGGCTTTAGGTTTTTGGCAATTTCAATCACCTTGTTGTCGTAAAAATACAAACCTGTCACCGCATACCTAGACTTGGGTGCTAGCGGTTTTTCTTCTAGGCTAATGGCTTGACCTTGCGCATTAAATTCCACCACACCATAACGCTCAGGGTCGCTGACTGGGTAAGCAAATACTGTAGCGCCATGAGTGAGTTTTGCTGCAGCCTGCGTACGAATGGCAAGATCATGACCGTAGAATATATTGTCGCCCAAAACTAAGGCTACGCTATCATCGCCAATAAAGTCCTCACCAATAATAAATGCCTGTGCGAGACCGTCTGGCGATGGCTGAACTGCGTATTGGATCGACATGCCCCACTGACTGCCATCCCCCAACAACTGTGCAAAGCGCGGCGTATCCTCTGGTGTTGAAATCACCAACACTTCACGAATGCCTGCCAGCATTAAGGTCGTCAGCGGGTAATAAATCATTGGTTTATCATATACGGGTAATAATTGCTTAGAGACAACTTGCGTGACTGGATACAACCGGGTGCCTGAACCGCCGGCTAATATAATACCTTTCATGCTAATTCTTCTCCACGCTCAGCGTAATGTTTTTGCACCCAATTTCTATAGTCACCACTCGTGACATTCGCGACCCAGTCTTGATGGGCTAAGTACCAATTGACTGTTTCCTCTATCCCAGATTCAAAGCTTTGCTCTGGCTTCCATCCTAACTCATTCGCAATTTTACTCGCATCAATCGCATAGCGCTGATCATGGCCTAAGCGATCTTCTACAAATGTAATTTGATCCATATAGGACTTCGCGTCCGCACGTGGCTTTTTCTCGTCTAGCATTCGGCATAAAGTTTTTACGACCTCAATATTCGGTTTCTCATTCCAACCACCGATGTTATACACATCACCTACACGTCCGGCTTCAAGCACGCGTCTAATCGCTGCACAGTGATCTTCCACATATAGCCAGTCACGAATCTGCTGACCAGTGCCATAGATAGGCAATGCTTTCCCTGCCAATGCATTGTGGATGATGAGTGGAATCAGCTTTTCTGGGAAGTGATATGGTCCATAATTATTAGAGCAATTAGTAGTCAGGGTTGGTAGGCCATAAGTATGGTGATAGGCACGCACTAGATGGTCAGACGCCGCTTTAGACGCAGAATAAGGACTATTAGGTGCGTAAGTATGGGTTTCAGTAAAAGCGGCCTCAGCAGCTCCTAGTGAGCCATAAACCTCATCGGTAGATACATGTAAAAATCTAAAGCGATCCTGTTGATCTTCATCTAAAGCCTCCCAGTATGCACGTACAGCCTCTAATAAATGAAAGGTGCCCACTACATTGGTTTGAATGAAGTCTTCTGGTCCATGTATGGATCGATCGACATGACTTTCAGCAGCAAAGTTGATGACTGCATCAGGCTGATGCTCTGCTAACAATTGTGCAACTAGTGCTTGGTCACCAATATCGCCATGCACAAAAATATGCTGCGTATTTTGTCGCACCGAGGCTAGGTTTTCCAAATTACCGGCGTAAGTCAACTTATCCAAATTCACAACAGTGCCTAAACCCTGCTTGAACCATGCCAATACAAAATTAGCACCGATAAATCCGGCGCCGCCTGTAACCAATATGGTGCGTTTCATAATTGCTTTCATGTATTCTTAATTTTCGGAGGAAAGTGACAGACTTTGCCAAACACAATCGCCAGATTTGGACAAAGCGGCCAGATATTCCTCGTGTGCTGTGATCTCAGCTTGATTAGCTAAAGCGATGAGCAAAGGGTGTGTGCTTTGCGCATTAATCCCTACGTTACTTTTGTGAGGCTTATCTAACTCCATCATTAGGCTATCTTGGCCGCGCGTCATTGCCATATAGACATCAGCCAACAATTCCGCATCGAGTAACGCACCATGTAAAGTACGTCTTGAGTTATCAATACCAAAATGACGGCATAACGCATCCAAGCTATTGCGTTGCCCTGGTCGCATTTCTTTGGCGATCTTGAGGGTATCGGTCACTTTAGCGACAAGGTGCTCAACAGACGGTTGCTCAATCAAACCGAACTCACAGTTCAAAAAACCAACGTCAAACGGAGCGTTATGCATAATCAGCTCAGAGTCGGCAATAAAAGTGATCAACTCTTGGGCAATATCCGCAAACCTAGGCTTATCTTGCAAAAACTCCAATGAAATACCGTGTACTTCTTGTGCGCCCTGATCAATCTCACGGTCAGGATTTAAGTAATAGTGAAAATGATGTTTGGTGAGACGTCTATTCAAGACTTCTACTGCGGCCACCTCAATGACTCTATGCCCCTGCGCGTGATATAAACCAGTGGTTTCGGTAT
>CAIOPD010000107.1 GCA_903860085.1 uncultured Pseudomonadota bacterium | reverse complement strand
TTACGAAGATCCTCATAACTTGCACCCCAAGCTTAAGTTGCATTATGGTGATTTAACCGATACCTCCAACATTAATCGCATCTTAAAAGAAGTGCAGCCTGATGAAGTTTATAACTTAGGCGCACAATCGCATGTGGCCGTCAGTTTTGAAGCACCTGAGTATACTGCGGATGTTGATGCAACCGGTGCTTTGCGTATTTTAGAAGGCATACGCTTTTTAGGCTTAGAGAAAAAAACTCGTTTTTACCAAGCCAGTACTTCTGAATTGTATGGTTTAGTTCAAGAAACACCGCAAACAGAAACCACACCTTTTTACCCTCGCTCACCTTACGCAGTAGCCAAACTTTATGCTTATTGGATTACCGTTAACTATCGTGAAGCTTATGGCCTTTATGCCTGTAACGGTATTTTGTTTAATCATGAATCACCCCGTCGTGGCGAAACCTTTGTAACCCGCAAAATTACGCGTGGTATGGCTAATATTGCTCAAGGTCTTGAAGACTGTTTGTTTATGGGTAATATTGATGCCCTGCGCGATTGGGGGCATGCTAAAGATTATGTAGAAATGCAATGGTTGATGTTGCAACAAGAAACGCCCGATGATTTTGTCATAGCCACTGGTGTTCAATACAGTGTCCGTGAATTTATTAATAAAACCGTTGCACAATTAGGTATTGAGCTGACTTGGGAAGGCAGCGCTGTAAATGAAATAGGTCGAGTCGCGGCTATTACTGGTGATAAAGCACCAGGACTAAAAGTAGGCGATGTCATCGTTAAAATTGATCCACGTTATTTTCGCCCAACTGAAGTGGAAACCTTACTGGGCAACCCTGCTAAAGCTAAAGAGAAGTTAGGTTGGACGCCTAAAATCACCCTAGATGAAATGATCGAAGAAATGGTTGCTTATGATTTGGATCAAGCTAGGCAACATGCTTTATTAAAAAATAATGGCTTTAATGTCGTTGTTGGCAGGGAATAATGAGGGCTATGTTGGGTTGCCAAGAGTGGCAGTCTAACCTAGAAAACACTAAATGTAGCTTGGGCTAACGGTTTTATCGTTAACCCAATTGTGCTCTAAGTTATTATTATTTATGAAAGTAATTTTATCAATTGACCCTGTACGTTTTCCTTTGACGGGCATAGGGCGGTATACGTTCGAGTTGGCAAAGCATTTAAAAGAAATTGCTGAGGTAGAAGAATTAAAATTTTTATCAGGTTATCGTTTTGCCCATTTACCTGAGCCAGAAACAGCAACTAATGTTTATTCTTCAAATAAGTTGCGTCAAACCGTACTTAAAAATACATTAACCAGAGAGCTTTATAGTTTAGTTTCGCCCTTGCTAAAACAGCATGCCTTACGTGGTTATAAGGAACATATATATCATGGGCCTAATTTTTATTTGCCACCGTTTGCAGGGCCAACGGTTTGTACTTTTCATGATTTGTCGATATTTACTTGGGCGCATTGTCATCCGCCTGAACGTGTTAGGTATATGCGTAAAGAAATTGCCCTTACGCTAAAGCGTGCAGACATCTTAATAACCGATACCGAAACTACACGCCAAGAAGTCGCCGCTTATTTTTCGTGGCCCTTGGATAAAATACGCGCAGTGCCTTTAGCATGTTCTGATGATTTTAGGCCCAGAAATGAGCCAGCGTTAAACTCAGTATTAAATAAGCATGACTTAACAATGCAAGGCTATAGCTTATATGTAGGCACCATAGAGCCGCGCAAAAACTTGGGCGTTTTATTAGACGCTTATGTACTGTTACCGCTGGCTGTTAGGCAACAATGGCCTTTGATATTAATAGGATATCAGGGTTGGCGTAGTGAGCAATTGCATGCCCGCATTGAAGCAGCCGTTTCTGAAGGCTGGGCACGTTATTTAGGCTTTGTTGAAGCGGATGAGCTACCGTTAATTTATGCCGGCGCGCGCGTGTTTGTATTTCCATCGCTTTATGAAGGTTTTGGTTTACCAGTGCTTGAAGCTATGGCTTCTGGTATTCCGGTGGTGTGCTCTAATGCCTCAACGTTGCCAGAAGTAGCAGGAGAAGCTGCTGCGATGTGTGAGCCACAAGACGTTGATACTTTAAGTGAGTTAATAAATCGGGCGCTGCAAGACGAAAACTGGCGTGAACTAGCGGTAAAAAAAGGTTTATTGCAAGCTGCAAAATTTAGCTGGCAACGCTGTGCAACAGAGACCGCTGCGGTATATAAAGAGGTGCTTGCTTGAATCAAAAGCCACTCAGAGTCTTACATTTTTATCGAACCTCGTTTCCGGATACCATGGGTGGTATTGAACAGGTAATTAATCAAATTGCCAGAGGCTGTTTTAAGTTAGGTATTCAGGTCGATGTACTGTCACTGACAACCAATAAAGATATTAAAACGATTGAGATAGATGGGTATTTGGTGCATCGTGCACGCTTAGATTTTCAGATTGCTTCAACAGGCTTTTCTATTTCTGCTTTTTGGCGGTTTTACCAATTGGCTAAACAAGCCGATATAATTCATTACCACTATCCGTGGCCATTTATGGATGTGGTGCATTTTACAATAGGCGTTTGCAAGCCGACGGTAGTCACTTACCATTCTGATATTATTCGCCAAGTTCATTTAAATAAGCTATATCGACCATTGAAACGAAAGTTTCTCAGGAGCATGAGTCGCATAGTAGCAACATCGCCTAATTATGTTGCGACCAGTACCGTACTGGCTCAGTTTAAAGATAATGTAAAAGTGATCCCAATAGGATTAGATAAGGCCACTTATCCACTGGTGGATGGTGAACGAATTGCCTTTTGGCGAGAAAAAATAGGGTCTAAGTTTTTTTTGTTTATAGGGCTAATACGCTATTATAAAGGTCTACATATTTTACTTGAGGCTGCTAAAGGCACTGATTATCCTATTGTTATTGTAGGTGCGGGGCCGATTGAATCAGAATTGAAAGTACAAGCTGTAAAATTAGGTTTAAAAAATATTCATTTTTTAGGTTATCAGACTGAAGAAGATAAAGTTGCATTGTTAATCTTATGTTATGCGGTGGTATTTCCATCACATTTACGCTCTGAGGCTTTTGGTGTTTCGTTGTTAGAAGGTGCAATGTATGGCAAGCCTTTAATCTCCAGCGAAATTGGTACCGGTACTACCTATATCAATATTGCCAATGAAACGGGATTAGTTGTTCCTCCAAGTGATGCTTTAGCGCTAAGACAGGCTATGAGTTATTTGTGGGAGCATCCAGAACAAGCTGCAGAAATGGGTAAGCGTGCCGAGTTGCGATATAAACAACTCTTTACGGCTGAGCAAATGGTAAAGTCTTACGTAGAATTATATCGAGAATTACAAGAAAACCAAAAATGATGGTTATTGTGTTTTGTGCCTACGAAGTAGGCATATCAATAGAGGTACACATGGCTATAGGATGTGTTGAACGACAGAGACTGTGAAAGTATTGTTGTTACCCTTTTACCATAGGTATCTACACAAGTAAAAGTCGCGTCATCCCGGCAGGGATTGCCGGGATCCAGAGCACAGGGATGTGAAAAATAAGATCA
>CAIOPD010000106.1 GCA_903860085.1 uncultured Pseudomonadota bacterium | reverse complement strand
GTGAAGGTGGATGCGCACTTATTGCATCAATAAATGGATTGAGTGCCATCGAATCAACTTTAAGGCGTGTTATGAGAAGATTCCTGCCAGCTTTCCAAGTAATCATTAAAGTAAAAAATATGACGCCAATCGCCAGTGGTACCCAACCGCCATCAGGAATTTTTAGTAAGTTAGCGATAAAGAATGCGCCATCTACTGTTAAAAACATCGCGACTAATAAGCCAGTGCGAAGCTTGCTCCAACCCCAAATGTTATGAAACACAACACCCGCAAGCAATGAGGTTGCCACCATGTTCCCAGTCACAGCAATGCCGTAAGCGGCACCTAAGTTTGCCGATGAACCAAAACCTATTACCAAGGCCATGACTGCGAGCATTAATCCCCAGTTAATACGTGGCATATAAATCTGCCCTTCGTGACTTACGGAAGTATGTTCAACACGCATACGAGGCAAGTAACCCAACTGCAATGCTTGGCGTGAAAGTGAAAATGCACCCGTGATGACGGCTTGTGAAGCAATGACCGTAGCAACAGTTGCTAATAGGATGAGAGGATAAAGCATCCACTCAGGGGCTAGAAGGTAGAAAGGATTTGTGGCGGCAGCGGTATTGCTTAATATTAATGCACCTTGACCAAAGTAGTTGAGTACCAATGTTGGCAAGACAAGCCCATACCAAGCCAATCTAATTGGAAACCCGCCAAAGTGTCCCATGTCGGCATAGAGTGCCTCGGCGCCAGTGACACAAAGTACGACGCCACCTAAAGCTAAGAATGCTAACCATGGCGCAATCGTAAAAAAGTGAATGGCATAAAACGGATTAAGGGCGGCCAAGATGGCGGGGTTTTGAAGAATACCATTTAAGCCAAGTACGCCTAGGGTACCAAACCACAACACCATAATCGGACCAAAGAAAACACCCACTAAGTTGGTCCCTTTATATTGCGTTAAGAATAGAGCAAGTAATACCCCTAATGAAATGGGTAACACTAGAGGCTTTAATGCAGGGGCGGCAAGCTCTAAGCCTTCTACAGCAGAAAGTACTGAAATAGCAGGTGTAATCATGCCGTCAGCAAAAAACATACATGCACCTAATACACCAATCAAAGCGATGATGCGCTGTTTTCTCTCACTGCCAACAGCATTCTTTGTTAACGCGAGTAAAGCCATTATTCCGCCCTCACCGCGGTTATTCGCCTGCATAATAAAGGCGATGTATTTGACTGACGTCACCATAATAAGCGTCCAGAATATTAATGATAATATCCCGAATATATTGGCTTGAGTGAGTGGGCCGAATTGACTGTCTGCCGAGAAAATTGTTTGTAGTGTGTATAAAGGACTAGTACCAATATCACCGAATACTACACCAAGGGCGGCTAATGTAAGTGCTGAAGTCTGAGTCTTAGAATTTGGTGATTGATTCATTATTTTTGCTAGTCATTAATAAAAATCTAGCGTTATTTTTTCAATTGCGAGGCTGCTTAGGAATGGGAATACGAACCTATTTTGATGGAGAATAGAAAATCAACCGCCATCAATTATAAGCTATGACCAGTCATCACCAGAGGAGCTGTCATCCCATGACGAGTTGTCTGCAACACCAAAGTCTGTGCCACCCATATCGTTGTCTGGATTATTATTGGCGTGCGCTTCATTGATTAAACCATTATTAGAGTTGCCATCTGTAAAATGATGCATCAATGCTTCACCGGCCACCATGCCAACGCCCAAGGCCGCGCCTGTTGCTAACCCACCCATAATACCTGACCCCATGCCGCCAGCTGCCGGCATTGTAGGCGCAGGAGGGGCGCCGTAAGGTTGAGGATTTGAATTGATTCCACTTGGATAATTCCCTGATGGTGATTGAGGCAGATTATTGCGCGTCATCATTTTTGCAACTATATAAATAAAGCCGACTAAACCCACCAATAAGAAAATCATACCCCAAGGCATTTCATTATTATTGCTCTGTACTTGATGGTTTGCTGGCACTGAGCGGCTTGAAGAAATTTGTGCATTCAGTTTTTGCAATGCCTCAGGCTTTGCAAAAGATAAATTAGGTTGCAGGCGTTCTGCAGTGTTTAATTCAGTTTTAGCTGCAGAGAGTTGGCCTTGTTTCGCCAATAACTCGGCTTCCACATAATGGGCTTTAGCACTATTAGGATGATCTTTAAGCACCTTATCCATCATAGATTGAGCGTCATTAAATCTACCAGCCTCAGCGGCAACATAAACCTCATGCATAGAAGCTTCTTCAGCTGCAAAAACGGGCAGCATAAAAGTCATCGCTAACACTAAAGATAAAAACCGAAAAATTGACAATACAGGCATAGATTAAATCCTTTTGAGTGAATCTAGAATAGCTACAATCATACTAAAGTAATATGAAAGTTATATGATTATTTGAGGGATATATTTGAC
>CAIOPD010000105.1 GCA_903860085.1 uncultured Pseudomonadota bacterium | reverse complement strand
TGGCTTTTTAGTTGCAGGTGACGTTTTACGATAAGGCCTAGGTGCTGAACCATCAGCGGCATCACGCGGCGGTCTATCTAACGCACTAATACGTTGCTTACGTACTTTAGGCATAAATACGGTTGTTGCCTTTAGTTTTTCGCGTTGGGTAAGCTGCCTTAGAGGTGCGCTTGGTACTGGCAAGTCAGCCCACTCCAACAAGCCTACCACTTCTTTTTGTTCAAGTTTAAGCATTTGTCCACGCTTTACACGTGGAGGTAAATTAACTGGGCCAAAACGCACACGCATTAAACGGCTGACAGGTAACTGAAATGCCTCAAATAAACGACGTACTTCACGGTTCCGACCTTCACGCAGTATCACTTGATACCAATGGTTTGCACCCTCACCACCCTGCGGTTTAATACTATCAAAATTGGCGGGGCCATCTTCCAGTTCAATACCTTCAGTCAACTGTGTCATCTGACCATCGGTCAGTTCACCAAAAATACGCACTGCATACTCACGCTCAACTTCATAGCGCGGATGCATAAAACGATTGGCGAGCTCACCAGACGTGGTAAATATCAACAAGCCACTGGTATTCATGTCTAAACGACCGATGGCAATCCATTTAGCATTTTTAATTTTAGGTAATTTATCAAATACACTAGCACGGCCTTCAGGATCATCTTGACTAACGATCTCGCCTTCAGGTTTGTGATAAATCAGCACTTGTGGCAACTCAGCAATAAATGGCAATTTAAGTGGGCGACTATCTAAGCGCACTAAATCATACTGAGTTACGCCCTGACCGACTGTAGCTGGCGCCCCGTTTACCGTAACACGTCCAGTTTCAATAAGCGCTTCCATATCCCGACGCGAACCTAACCCTGCCAACGCAAGTAACTTATGTAGCCTTTGCGTTGGTTCTGCTGGTGCATCAGGATCAGCCGGTAGCTTGGTAAAATCAGTTTTTGGGCGGCGTGGTGTGGCCTGTGGATCGCGCTGGGTTTTAAAGGGACGTGCCATATTGATAACTTATTGATTGCAATAGCGCATTTTACCGCAGTTAGTGCTAATCACCGCACACTATGTGGCTTTTTTGCACGCTGAGAAAAGTAAACCTAACCCTGAAGATTAAAATCTAATGAGGAATTATCTAACGCACTAAAATCTTGCATCTCTGGTAGCTCGGTCAATGAAAGTAGATTAAGGTCATCAAGAAAATGTTGGGTGGTGGCGTAAAGCGATGGCCGACCAGGAACGTCGCGCTGGCCAACAATATCAATCCAGTCCCGCTCTTGCAGTTGGCGTATCAGATTAGGGTTAATTGCCACACCACGAATTTCTTCAATATCACCACGAGTCACTGGCTGCTTGTAGGCAATAATTGCTAGCGTTTCGAGTAAGGCGCGTGAATACTTACCCTGCTTTTCTGGATTTAAACGTGCCAGAAATGGCGTAAATTGTTGGCGCGCTTGAAAGCGATAACCAGATGCCACTTGCACCAACTCTAACGTGCGTTCGGCCCAGTCTAGCTTCAACTCATCCAGTAACATTCTTAAACTGGGGCGCTCTATGCGCTCAGGAAATAAGCGGGTTAAATCTTCCAGCGACAATGGCTGATGTGAGGTTAGTAAAGCGGCCTCTATGATATTTTTTAATTCTTGTAGATTGTTGGCTTCAGACATCAGCTATTACTTTGCACGTAAATTGGCGAAAAAGCGGCTTGCTGGGTAATGCGTAATAAGCCTTCACGCGCCAGCTCCAATATGGCTAAAAAGCACACCACTAGTTTAGGTATACCATCTTTCACCACATCAAAGAGCTCAGAAAATTCAAGCATTTTATCTGTCTTTAGTCGGCGCAATATAATACTCATATGCTCACGCACAGACAGCTCAGCCTTGCCCACTTTATGATGTTCATAGTGGCTAGCGCGCTTCAACACATTGCGCCAAGCCGCAGCCAAATCCTCTAAACTTACCTCAGGTGGCTTGACTAGACTAATCTGCTCATAATAAGCACTAGCAACACTGATATCCTCGCCCACTTTCGGCATTTCATCTAATTGCTGTGCCGCCAATTTAATGGCTTCATACTCCATTAATCGACGGACCAACTCTGCTCTAGGGTCCAACTCAGATTCAATTTCAGCTGGTTTCGGTAATAGCATGCGTGATTTAATTTCAATCATCATCGCCGACATTAATAGGTAATCGCCGGCCAGTTCAAGCTTAATCGCATGCATCTTTTCAACATACTGCATGTACTGGCGCGTAAGCTCTGCCATCGGAATATCAAGAATATCGAGGTTATGTTTGCGGATTAAATACAACAGCAAATCCAACGGGCCTTCAAATGATTCCAAATACACTTCAAGTGCATCAGGTGGAATATACAAATCTAAGGGGAGCTCAGTAAAAGCTTCACCCTTGATTTTAGCGTTTAGTGGGGTCTCAATCACAATGACTGGCCATAAGTTGCATTAGTTGTAGTTTAAACCCATTACCTCACGCACATCGCGCATGGTTTCACGCGCTAATTTACGCGCTTTTTCACAGCCTTCAGCCACAATATTTTTGACTAATGTGGGGTCTTCTGCATATTGAGCGGCGCGTTCTTGAATGGGTTTCAGTTCAGCCAGTACGCCTTCAATGACGGGGCCTTTACATTCAATACAGCCAATAGCAGCAGATTTACAACTGGTTTGCACCCACTCCTGCGTGGCAGGGCTAGAATAAATTTGGTGCAATTGCCAAACTGGACATTTAGCAGGATCACCCGGATCGGTGCGACGCACACGCGCAGGATCGGTAGGCATGGTCTTAATTTTCTTGGCAACTGAATCCACATCTTCACGTAACGAAATTGTGTTGTTATATGACTTCGACATTTTTTGACCATCTAGCCCCGGCATTTTAGACGCAGGGGTTAGTTTATAGTCTGGCTCCAATAATATCATTTTGCCGCCACCTTCTAGATAACCAAGCAGGCGCTCTTTATCACCGATGCTCATGCCTTGCTGCTCTTCTATCATGGCGCGCGCTGATTCAAGCGCTTCTTCATCGCCACTTTGCTGATAGGCGACACGCATTTCTTCATATAAAGAGCCACGTTTATTGCCAAGTTTTTTAATCGCAGCTTCAGCTTTTTCTTCAAAGCCTTTTTCTTTACCGTAAATATGGTTAAAGCGTCGTGCAATTTCACGGGTAAATTCTATATGTGGAATTTGGTCTTCACCTACGGGCACCTGTGTTGCTTTATAGATCAGAATATCCGCGCTTTGCAATAACGGATAGCCTAAAAAGCCGTAGGTTGAAAGATCTTTACTGGCTAATTTTTCTTGCTGATCTTTGTAGGTTGGCACACGTTCTAACCAGCTTAAGGGGGTAATCATGCTAAGCAAAGTATGTAGTTCAGCATGCTCTGGGACACGTGACTGAATAAAAATGGTGGCATTTGCTGGATCAACACCGGCCGCTAGCCAATCAATCACCATTTCCCATACGCTTTCTTCAATGATTTCTGGCGTGTCGTAATGCGTTGTTAGCGCATGCCAATCAGCGACAAAGAATAAGCATTCATGCTCGTGCTGTAGCTTAATCCAGTTCTTAAGTACGCCATTGTAATGGCCTAAATGTAAATTCCCGGTTGGACGCATACCCGATAAAACGCGCTCGATTGCC